>NHIO02000022.1 GCA_002171975.2 Flavobacteriales bacterium TMED191 | reverse complement strand
TCAATTTTGGGTATTGCTTGTTTAACAATTTTAGCAACTTTTTGGTCTTCATGATTTATATATTTTAGTAAGTCATGAATTTTCATTGTTTCTAAATTCTTGTATATGCTGTCTTGTTCAGTAAATTTTTTCACTTGATTTAATCTAGGTAGGGTATTTACTTGGTTTTGATTCAGACATTAAATCATAGCATTTATCTATCACTTGGTCAATATTGGATTTAGAGAAGTAATCTCCATCATCTCCATAAGCAGGTCTATGCTCATTAGAGCTTATAGTAACGGGTTTACTATCAAGATAATTGTATGCATCTTGTTCTTCTAATACCTTTTGCATCATATAAGCGGTTCCACCTCCAGACACATCTTCATCTAGAAATATAACTCTGTTTGTTTTTTTAATACTTTTTAAAATACTATGATCAATATCAAAAGGAATTAGAGACTGTACATCAATAATTTCAATATAGATATTAAATTTCTCTAGTCTTTTTGAAGCTGCTAGTGCAATTCTGCAACATGAACCATAGGTTACAATAGTTATATCAGTACCGTGATTAATAATTTCTACTACACCAATTTCAGTTTCATATTCCCCTAAATTTTCAGGTTTATTTTCTTTTAGTCTATATCCATTTAAGCATTCTATAACTAGTGCAGGTTCATCTTTTTTTAATAAATGATTATAAAATCCTGCAGCTTTAATCATATTTCGAGGAACTAATATATTGATCCCTCTTAATAAATTGATAATACCACCCATTGGAGAACCTGAATGCCAAATCCCCTCAAGCCGGTGTCCACGCGTTCTTATAATTAATGGCGCTTTTTGTCCCCCTACTGTTCTATATTGTAATGTAGCTAAATCATCACTTAGTATTTGGATCGCGTATAACAAGTAATCAAGATATTGGATTTCAGCAATTGGTCTAAGACCTCTCATTGCCAAACCAATGCCTTGTCCTATAATAGTTGCTTCTCTTATTCCTGTGTCAAATACTCTCACTTCACCATACTTAGCTTGTAGACCTTCAAGCCCTTGATTAACATCACCAATCTTGCCACTATCTTCTCCAAAAATTATTAATTCAGGATGTTTTTGTAATAATGCGTCAAAATTATCTCTTAAAATAATACGTCCATCAACCATTTTTGGTTCATTTGAATAAATAGCTTTTTTGATATTTGTTAAATCTTGATTTTTCACTGAATGGGCAGATTCGCTATAAAGATGACTAGAGTATAATTTTTGATATTTTTCTTTAGTTTTTAACAGCCACTGATAAATTTCTGGTATTTGTATGTTGTTATATTTAATATTTCGAATTATCTCTTTAGTACTAGAAATTAATAATTTTCTATTTGGATTATTGGTTGTTTTCAACTCATTAGCAATTGAATTAATGGTATTATTAGAATTATTTTTATTCAATAAGCTTAACAGTTCTTCTTTTTCTTCATTTAATGTTTTAAGGTAATTATTCCAGGTTCTTTTTTGTGCTTCTTTTACTTTTTCTTTTGCGTCTTGTTCTATTTTTTTTAAGGTTTCATTGGTAGCGATATTTTCATCTATCATCCATTCTTTCATTTTTTTAACACAGTCAAATTCTTTTTCCCAATTAAGTTCGTCAGTAGTTTTATATCTCTCATGCGAACCAGATGTTGAATGTCCTTGAGGTTGCGTCATTTCTTTTACGTGAATAATTACAGGTATGTGGTGTTGGCGACATAATTTACTTGCTTCAAAATATGTTTTGCATAATTCTTTATAATCCCAACCGTTTACTGTGTATATTTGGATTCCATCTTTTTTCTGGGTTCTCTGAAAACCTTTTAGTATTTGTGAAATATCTTCTTTTGTTGTCTGATATTTACTTGGGACCGATATACCCCAACCGTCATCCCATATTGAGATTATTACAGGTATTTGTAATACACCTGCTGCATTTACAGTTTCAAAAAAAATTCCTTCAGATGTACTTGCGTTACCGATTGTGCCATAGGCAATCTCATCTCCATTAATACTGAATTTCGACTTATTATTTTGCAATAAATAGTTTCTATATATTTTAGAAGCGTGTCCTAATCCTAATAATCTTGGCATTTGAGATGCTGTTGGTGATATGTCAGATGCAGAATTGTACTGTTGAGTTAAATCATTCCATTCGCCTTGACTGTTTAAACTTCTTGTCGAAAAGTGATTATTCATTTGTCTTCCGCCAGATGCGGGCTCTTTTGTTAAATCGGTCTCTGAATACAGTTGGTAGAAGAATGAGTCTAAACTTAACTCTCCAATTGCCATCATAAATGTTTGATCTCTATAATATCCTGATCGAAAATCACCATGTTGAAAAGTTTTAGCCATCGCTATTTGTGCTAATTCTTTTCCATCACCAAATATTCCAAACTTTGCTTTACCAGTTAAAACTTCTTTTCTACCCACCAAGCTAGCTTCTCTACTCTCACAAATAGTTTGAAAGTCTTTTAAAACTTCTAGTTGGAATTGTTTAAGTGTTATTTTGTTTTGTTTCAAGCTTGGGTTTTTTAAAAAATAAAAATAATGAAAATTGTTCTTAAGATAAACAATTGTGGATTTTAAAAACTGTATTTCTTATATTGTTTAAAATTTAAATGTTATTAATATGAATTCCCTCTCTATCCAACAAATTAAAATTGTAAATCAATTTACGTCATGGAGATTTATTTTTTTTCTGATTTGGAAATTGCCTATGGGTTTTATTTCTGGAATAAGAGTTAAATCCTTGGATGATAAACAATGTGAAGTGACAGTACCTTTCAATTTTTTGAACAAAAACCCTTTTAAATCAATGTATTTTGCAGTTCAAGCCATGGCCGCTGAATTATCCACAGGTGCACTTGTTTTTGTTCATCGAAGCAATAAAAATACGTCTATTATAGTAACTAATTTTGAGTCAATTTACCATAAAAAAGCAGTTACTAAAATTAGATTTTTATGTGCAGATGGTGGTAGGATATTAACTTCATTAAAAAAGGCAGAAGAGACTAACCAACCTCAAAAATGTATTATGAGATCAAGAGGATACGATACTAGTGGAGTTTGTGTTTCGGAATTTAAAGTAACGTGGTCTATAAAAAAAAGATAACATTAATAACAATAAATAAATAATTTCATATATTTAAAGTATGTCATAATTTCTAATTTAATTGACTCATGGATAAAATTTTAAATGATTTATTAGTTTCAAAAGAAAAGGATACATTAGTTGAATACGAAAAGATTTTGAATAAATCTTTAGACTATATGTCCTCAATAGAAAATATTGATGAATCTAAATTAGATAAAATAAGACAATTTGTTTCTAGGGTAATTGATGAAGAAATTGATTATTTAGTTCGCAATCCTGAAGACTATTTTGAATTGTTTTAAAATTCAAATTCGTAAAATAAAAGGGGGGCTTATGCCCCCCTTTTATTTAGTCAATAATTAATTTTTTCTGGGCTTTTAGTTGCTTGTTTTGCAATTCTATAATATATGAACCAGCGACTATGTGATTTATATCAATAATTTGTTTTTTGTCAAAATCATCATATTTGTGTTGAAGAATTATTTCTCCTAACATATTATAAATACATATCGTAGAATTATCATTTAATTTCTGTTCACTAGAAATTTCAATGAAATTGTTAGCTGGATTCGGGAAAAAATCAATACCATTTAATTTATTCTCAGAAACGGAATTATTACCATCTAATCCAATTCTGATTGATGCTGCATTTGGATTTGAATACCATGTTTGATCATTTGGATAAAATACTAGAGAGGCAAACCATGGTTGTAGAACAGATGTATCATCGTTAATTAATATGTCATTAGAAAGACCATTACTATACATTTCGATGACTATATAGTATGCATTTGGATTTAATTGTAAGTCGGGTACATCAATGACAATACTTCCCCAATTAACGTGATTTTGGTCTACTAATGTAAAATCGCTTTGCCATATAGCTCCACCAAATTCTGGATTTAGTTCTGTTACATTTGGGTCAAATATACCCGTAGTATCACATACATAAGCAATTATTTCTCCACCAGGAACTGTCTGAAATGTTCCAAGACTAGTTGGGTGTTCTGAAGTGTTTAAATCTATAGTGATAGAACTTAAAACAGTACTTTCTTTAATGTCAAAATAATTTGCATACCTTACTCCATCTGCTGTATCATCACCACCAGGCCAACCAGTTCCCATCCATTCGGATGATGTGTATAGTCCATCAATTGCATATGTGTTTTCAGATATTTCAAATTCTCTTGTTAATGTGTTATCTTCTGGAGTTGGATCATCTCCAGATGAAGTGATTTCAGCAGTAAAACTATATGTTCCAGTAGTTAACATTGATACATCAAAGTACTCCGTTTCGATTAGGCCTGTAGAGTCAGACTCAAGTATTGCATATTCAATGTATCCCTCTGCGCTTGTTCCATTTATTGAGCCACTTAGGCTTATGTTTTCTTCATCGCTATATCCATAGTTGTAAACTTCAGCACCAATTAACATTTGATCTGGCATTTGATTTTCAGGAATAGTGTAATATTCTACATATTGTGGATTCTCCATTGTTAGCCAAGCAGATTGCATTTTTAAATCATGTGAAGGGCGTTGTATAACAGATAGATCATCAATCATCCAATAATAATGTGTTCCAATCCATTCAAATTTAAAATATACACCATCAGTGTTTGGTGCGTAATTNCCTAGTGGNATTTGACTTAGTGTTTGTNTTTCAACATTAACTTCAAATNTTTCNCCTTCTATATACTCTAGATCATTAAATGTTTCNCCAGCGTCNGTACTGATGTAAACATTTAAGTCATTTTGGTCACTNGGTGAATAATANCAACATATTCTATAGTTAGAATAAAATTGTAGAACTAGTTGTTCAGTATCTGAAGTTAAGTCTATTGGACCAACAGTAAAACTTGCACTGATAGGATTTTCGCCTACTTCACCGTCTGCAACACCATTTTGTGGACTAGTGTTAAAAAAGTCAGCTTCCATCAGCATAAAGCCATTTTCAGGCGTTTCAGATTGTATTACAGCTGCATTTTCACTCCATTGTCCTCCTGGAGCTGTTGTGCTCCATCTCCAATCCCCAAAGCCTGCGATATCTTCACTTGTAAAACTTGTAGTATCTGAGAAATCGTTAGACCAAAGAATTTCATCTCCACCTGCTAATGCAGTTGGAGTATTCGTGTCAGTTATTTGAGTATAATTACTCATTGGTACATTTTCTATATGTTTTATGTTTATTTGGGCATAATTAGACAGTCCAAATAATATAGATAAGGAAATTAGTAATGTTTTTTTCATGTTTAAAATGTTAGAGGGTTATTATATTTATTTTAGAAATTTACTAAAAAAAGATGATATTAAAGCAAATCTTCTTTAAGACAATCCCATTGATATGCTTTTTTTTGATTTATTGCAATACAATTTTCGGCTTGGATAACAAGACTATTTGAAGGGATATTTTGTCTAATGGTGCATCCAGCCCCAATTGTTACGTTATCTCCTATTTTTATGCCAGCTACAATACAACAGTTTGCGCCAATCCAAACATTATCCCCAATTATAATGCCTTTTTTGTTACTAATTTTCCTGTGATCGTAAATATTGTGATTTGTAGTTGTTATGGTAGTGTTTTGTCCAATATTAACATTATTGCCTAATTGTAATCCACCATATGCATTGATGTAAATACCTATGTTATCTCCTGGATCACACATAATACCTTTTTGTATATATTCTACTCCCATAATTTTACTTCTAAAATCAACTGGCCAGGGAATATTTCGATTAAACCCAATTATTTTTTGCATAAAAAAGTACCTTCTAATTACCTCAAAATTATACATATACCCATTTCTTTGTCTTTTGTATTGAGGATATGCAGCTTTAACCCACAATCTAAATAGAGAGTTATCAAAGAACATAAAAATTCCCTTTAATAATTTTTTCATATTAATTTTTTTAATTCACTTTTCATATATGCATTTAAAATAAGATAATGAATAGCTCCAAAAATGGATGCTGTTAATAATGCGACTTTAATATCGTTATATTCTTTTAAAAAATAAAATGCAATTAATTGAAATGAAAATAGGCTTATGTTAAAAAACAATAGTATTTTTTGTTTATTCAAAATATCACCTATGTGGCTTATTGGTGAATAAATATTTTTCATCAATACAAATACACTAAAGTATTTAAGTATTAGTCCTGATTGCGCCCATCTTTCCCCAAAAAGTGAAAAGATATTTTCTCCAAAAATACTAGCAATAATCAGAAAGGGAAGTAAAATATAAAATATATTTTTTTGGATTTTGTTTGTTAGGTTAAGCAATTTTACTTTATCATTATAAATTAGTTTACTGGCTTTTTCAAAGTAAACTTGAGAAATTGAAGACGTCATAAATGATACAGGAATTGCAATTATTTTTTCGGCAATAAAATATAGTCCTGCTATTTTGGCTCCAAAAAATATTATAATAATTGTAGTCATTCCTATATTAGAAATTGAATTAAAAAGATTAGATAAAGTTGAAAATTTTAAGAAATCAATATATTTTTTAAAATTCTTCACCATCGATTTTTGATTAATAAATTGCCAATTCAAATCTCTAATACAATTTTTAAAATTCAAGGCGCTGGTTAGAATGAGTGAAAAAATATGTCCCATTATAAGCCCTGAGGTGATTTTTTTAAATCCTAATACTAATCCAGAAAATGAGTTTGAACTAGATTTCAATATATTTTGATGCGCAATACAATTATATTTTCGGTTTCTATTTAAAAAATTGATTAGTGATTGATTAATAGAAATTAAGAATATAGATAATGGAATAATAAAATAGTACTTGCTTATTAGTTCTGACTCTATTTTTAAAAACAATAAATCATGAAAAATATTTAATAACGATAAAATTATTGCAGAGAAAAAAAATGCAATAAGAACACATAATGCTAATATATTTAGTGCATCTTTTTTCCTTTTAGGAAGCATAATAGCTACATCATATTTGCCACTTGCTATAGCACCCAGTATTGTACAGATACTAATATATAATCCATAAAAACCAAATTGTTCTGGAGTGAAGTATTGAGTCAGTAAAGGTGTTATGATTATAGGTATTAACTGTGCAATGGAAATACTTGTTAGTAATTTTAGTACGTTTTTATGAAAATCAGCTAACATGTTTTTGTTTTTTTCGTTTCATTATTTTTATGTAAATAAAAAAAATAAATGGAGCAGTTATAAAATGTAAACATATAATTAACGGTGCTGGGATAAGCACGTAGAAGAATTCGTGAATATTATTACCAAGGTAATAAAATATAAAAGGTAAACCAATATGTTCTATTATTTCCACTAATATTGTAATTATTAAAAAAGCAGGTCCATATTCAATAAGATTAGCTCGTAAATTCTTCCACTTCCAAAAAGAAATTTTATGAAATATTGAGTGTTTAATATATTGAATAATTTTTTTCATTTGTTAAAATAAATCACTTTAGTATATTTGCACAATCTACATGGTGGCTATAGCTCAGTTGGTTAGAGCATCGGTTTGTGGTACCGAGGGTCGTGGGTTCGAGTCCCATTAGCCACCCATTTTTATTTAAATGTTATTCTCTATTTTTTAAATTTGCTTCAGCTGTATTTATAAAAGAATTTGGGTCAGGCATATATCCCATACGTTGTCCATGAATTTTAATTTTGTCTTGAGACTTACTACCATCTTCTTGTAATTCTCTTTCAATGTCAAAGATAAGTACTGTAGGATAACCTCTAACTAAACCACGAAAAGTTTGTTGCAATTCAGCATTTTGTCTTTTTATAATAGGATCTTGTTGAGTCCTTCTAGGATAATCGAGCTCAAACAATACTACATTTTCACTTGCCCACTTTTTAAATGTTTCAGTATCAAAGACAGCTTTTTTCAATTTTTTACACCATCCACACCAGTCACTTCCTGTAAAGTTTGCCAGAATTGGTTTATTCTCTTTTATAGATTTATTATATACTTCATCATAGTTAATTAACCAGTCAGATTTCTCTTCTATATTAGAATTAGATTGAACGGTTTGAGTTTTATTAGTAACAACTTTATTTTGTGCTATGATTTTATTAGACTTTTGATCTGAATTACTACAGCCAAAAAATAAAAAACCGCAAATAGAAAAAACAAATATTCTTTTAATGTACATCTCCCATTAATTTTTTAATTAAAGGTGAAATTAAAAGGGTAATCACCGCTATACCTATTGTTACAAATCCAATTTTGGCAAATAAATCATTGTACACCATTGCTTCAGCAACACCAACTCCATTTGGATCAACACCTGAAAATAGAATTTTATTTAATTTCCCTAACAAGCCTTCAGAACTAGTTGTTTCACCACTGATTGTTAGTTTGGCTAACATACCTGCTATGTAGTGAGCAACAGTCGATGATAAAAACCATAAACCCATAAAAAAGGCAGTAGCTTTTTTAGGACTCAATTGAGTTACTTTAGATAATCCAATTGGCGATAAGCACAATTCACCAGTCGTTATCAATAACCAACCAATAATTAATGTTCCAAATGGTAATTTTCCAGCATCACTAATAAAATGAATACTATATGCAAATGCAAGAAATCCCAATCCTAGAAAAGCTAATCCCAGAGCAAATTTTTTGGGAGTATTTGGGTTTCTTCCCCATAAATCTAATTTTTGCCATAATAATGCAAAAGGGAAAGCCGCTAGAATAATAATTGCGGGGTTTATACCATTTGTTTGTGACGCAGTGAACATTCCTAAGTTAACACACTTATCTGCCCATACAGTTAGAGAGCTTCCAGCTTGCTCAAAACAAGCCCAGAATATAGCACATAAAACAGCTAAGATCAGAATAGAGCCTATTTTATTAGCAACATCTGATTTGCCAGATTGATAATTTTGATACATTAATAAACCAGCATATCCAACCGAAATAATTAATAATATGTTTATAATCATTCCTAAGAAATTACTTCCACCTGCTTCAAGTACAATGAAATATGCGAAAATTGGTACAATTAAGAAACCGAATACCCATACAAGCTTATCTATGTTAAGATTGAAAAACTTTTTATCTGCATATTCTTGAGGTTGTAGGCCTTTGTCACCAAAAACTCCTTTTTTTAGACCATCCCAGAACACAATCACACCTGCTAACATTCCTAGTCCGGCAAGACTGAAACCATAATGCCATCCCCACATTTCACCAATATACCCACATATAAATGGAGCAGCAGCAGCACCTAAGTTAATACCCATGTAAAAAATCGTGAATCCTGAGTCACGTTTAATGTCACCTTCTTTATAAAGCGCACCAACAAGAGAAGAGATATTTGGTTTAAAGAATCCATTTCCAGCAATCAATAGTCCTAAAGCTCCATAAAAAAAGAAATCTCCTGGAAATGCCATAAAGAAGTGTCCTATTGCCATTAAAACTCCACCTAGCATAATTGCTTTTCTATAGCCTATAAATCTATCTGCAATAAATCCACCTAGTAGAGGTGTGGCATATACTAGAGCACCATATGCTGCATATATACCATATGCAATTTCTTCATTATTTTCTACACTCTCCATATAGTCTTTAATGATGTAAAGCACTAACAAGGCTCTCATACCATAAAAACTAAATCGTTCCCACATTTCAGCAAAGAATAGGTAAAAGAGAGCTTTAGGGTGTCCATCATGATTTATAAACCATTTAGCTACTAAAACTGCAATTACTGTTAGTGCTGTCCAAAAAATTAATTGTCCCATTTTATATTTTTTTAGTTATGATTGGCAAAATTACAGATTTTTAGTTATAAAATCGGTAATCTGCGTGAATAAATGCAATCTAGTATTTCCTCCATATATTCCATGATTTTTATCTGGATAAATAAATAGTTCAAATTGTTTATTTGCTTTTACAAGAGCATCGACCATTTCGTAGGTATTCTGTACATGTACATTGTCATCGGCAGATCCATGTATTAAAAAGTAATTTCCGGATAATGAATCCACATGGTTAATAGGTGAATTAAGGTCATATCCGTCAGCATTTTCCACAGGTGACTGCATGTATCTTTCTGTATAAATTGTGTCATAAAATCTCCAGTTTGTGACAGGTGCCACGGCAATAGCTGTGTTAAAATATTCGTGACCTTTTAATAGACACAATGAAGACATGTAGCCACCATAGCTCCACCCCCAAATGCCTATTTTTTGTTCATCTACATATTTTAGTTTTGCTAAATACTTAGCGCCTTCGATTTGATCAATAGTTTCTAATTTACCAAGTTCTTTGTATGTACATTTTTTAAATTCAGCACCTCTGCCCCCAGTTCCGCGGTTGTCAATAGATACAACTATGTAACCTTGCTGACAAAGCATTTGATACCACATATAGTGACCTCCCCAAGAGTTAGTGACAGTTTGCGATCCAGGTCCACCATATACATACATTAATACAGGGTATTTTTTATTTTCATTAAAGTTAGGAGGCTTCATCATCCACCCATTTAAATTTATTCCTTTGCTTGTTTTGAATGTAAAGAAATCTTTTGTTGTTAAGTTATAATCATTTAATGTTTCACGAAGTTTGGATGAGTCTTTTATTGTATTCAATTTTTTCCCATCCTTATTAAATAGATTAATTGTATTTGGTGAGTTAGCACTTGAATGGGTATTAATAAAAAATGAATAATTTTTGCTAAACGATGCGTTATTAGTTCCTTTCTCACCTGATAACTTTTTTTTGCTTTTGCCCCAAATATTTATTCTGTAAATATCCTTTTCCAGTGGAGACTCTTCGTTTGATTGATAATATAAAATTTTATTTGCATCATCATAACCATAAAAATTTGTTACTTCCCATTTTCCTTTCGTGATTTGACGTCTTTCTTTTCCATTCATTTGAAAAAGATAAATGTGATTGTATCCATTCTTTTCACTTGTCCACAAAAAACCGGAATCATCTTTATAAAAGATCAAGTTGTCATGTATATCAACATAGTATTTATCTTTTTCTTCATAAATAAATTTTGCATTTCCATCTGATGGATTTACACTAAGTAATTCCAAATGATTCTGATGACGATTTAATCTCTGAATAAATAGTTGATTTGTTAGGTTTGTCCACTTCATTCGTGGTAAGTAGTTTTCTTTTTTAGTATTAACTTTTGCAGTAATATTTTCTTTTGTAATTATATTGAAAATGTTGATTTGTACCTTAGAATTTTTTTGTCCTGCTTTAGGGTATTTGAAACGTTCTTGAGAAGGATAAAGACCCCCCTTGAAAACATCCATTGAGAATTCTTCAACTTTGGATTCATCAAATATATAATATGCAATATATTGGCTATTTGGTGACCATTGATATCCTTTTACTAGAGCAAATTCTTCTTCATATACCCAATCAGTTGCACCACATATAATTTTATTAGGAAGTCCTTTGTGAGTAATTTTTTCAGTTTTGCCATTTTCCAAATTATAAGTGTATATATTATTGCGATACACATAGGAAATAAATTTTGAGTTAGGAGAAAAATCAGCTAAACTGATTTTGTTATTAAATATTTTTATTAACTCTTTACTTTCGGTATTATAAACATAAAAAATACTTTTTTTAGAGTATCTGTAGATTTTTTCGCTTTCAGTTTCTAGTAAAATTAATTTTTCATTTTTATTAAACTTATAATTGCTAAAATTCAAATCTTGAATATCACTAGATTTAAGAATAGTTTGCACTTTTTCTAAGTTTTCATAACTAAATTTTTCAATTGAAGTTGTGTCACCATTTTTTAAAGTTGTATAATGTAGACCATCATTCATTGAATTTAAACCAAAAACCCAATCTTGATTAAATTTCCTATTTAGGAATATATCTTCATTTGTTATTGATTTTTGTGAAAAAATCAATAAAAATGTAGTTAAAAATAATGTAAAAGTTAATCGAAGTTTCATGTAAAGACTTTTTTAATTAGTTAATTTAGTGCAATAGTACTAAATACTAACTTAGTGAATTATACTCGAATTAATAAAACCCATATTAAATATTTTAAACAAATTTTAAATGATAATAATGTTTATTTTGGTGAGGAATGTAAGCATTATGCAAGTGATCACACTGAAAATTTAGTTTTTGTCCCTGAATTAGTTTTAAGTCCAAGTTCTACTACAGAAGTTGCAAAAATATTAAAGTATTGTAATAAACATAGCATACCCGTGACTCCCTCAGCAGCTTTAACAGGACTAAGTGGCGGTGCTTTACCAATATTTGGTGGTATTAGTTTGTCGATGATCAAGATGAATAAACTCATCTCCATTGATGAAGCTAATTTTCAAGCTATTGTTCAACCAGGTTTAATAAATGAAGAGTTTCAAAGTATTTTAAAAAAGAAAAATTTATTTTACCCTCCCGATCCTGCAAGTAAGGGGTCATGTACTTTAGGTGGCAACTTTGCATTAAATGCGGGTGGCCCTAAAGCTGTTAAATACGGTGTTACAAGTAATTATGTTTTAAATCTTGAAATTGTTTTACCAAATGGCGATATTTTTTGGACAGGAGCCAATACTCTTAAAAATGCAACAGGTTATAACTTGACACAATTAATTGTTGGTAGTGAAGGTACATTGGGGGTAGTTACTCAAGCTGTTGTTAAAATTTTACCTTTACCTAATCATCGATTATTAATTTTGATTCCATTTGAAATAAATCTAGAGGCATGTAAAGCAGTTTCGGATATAATGTATAATAATATTTTGCCCTCTAGTTTAGAGTTTATGGAGAAAGATGCAGTTGTTTTTGTCCAAGATCAAAATTATGCTAATATTCCGTTCTCAATAGATGATAAAACAGATTCTTTTTTATTAATTGAGTTAGATGGTAGTAGCAAGAAAAAATTGTTTGAAGAGGCAGAAAAAATATATGATTTTACCCGAAAATATTCTTGCGGTGAGGTTATTGTAGCTGACAATGACATTGAACAAGAACGCATATGGAAGGTTAGAAGATCAATTGGACTTGCAGTAAAAGCATTTTCAGTTTATAAAGAAGAAGATACAGTTGTTCCTAGAGCAAATCTAGTAAAGCTTTTAGAGGGTGTAAAAATAATTGGAAATAAATACAATTTCAAATCAATATGTTATGGTCATGCCGGAGATGGTAATTTACATGTGAATATTCTAAAAGATGGATTGACAAATCATCAATGGGATGTTGTTTTAAATAAAGCAATAAGAGAAATATTTCATTTGTGTGTTAAATTAGGAGGTACTATTTCAGGCGAACATGGAGTCGGTTTTGTGCAAAAAAAATACATGGATATCCCTTTTACGGCTTCTAATTTAGCTTTGCAAAAAAAAATTAAGAAAATTTTCGACCCCAATAATATTTTGAATCCGGGTAAGATTTTTGATATTTAATTTATAGTTTTTTTACTAGCATATATATTAGTAAGTTTAGTTTTTTCAAATCCTTTTTCTTTTTCTATGTGAGTAATATTTAATTTATTCTCTACAAGAATACTTTTGGCTATTTCTAAGTTGTTATTGATATCATTGACCTCCATTACTACATTGTTAATTATTTTCCAATTTACACTACTGATTCCTTTTAGCACATTAATCTCTTCACCTTCACAGTCAATTTTTAATAAGTTAATTTTTTTTATTTTATGTTCTTTTATGAAATTACTTAGTATTATAACAGGACTTTTTATAGTATAACTATTAGATTTTAAGTACTGAGCAATTAATGGAATGATAAAGTTGGGGATAAGTTTTGCCCACCAAATTTTTTTGGAAGCATTTACTATACTTCCTTTCACTGCAGCAATAAAATCTTTTTTATTCTGTGTCCATGTATCTGGCTTCGATGTTGATAGCGCGGGGCTATTAGGGAAATAGGTAAATTTTATAAGTTTTTCAATGTTCGAAATACCCATCATATATGTTTTAAACTTTGGATTTAAACTTATTTCAGAATTCTTTTTAAGAACTTTATATATTTCTGGAATAGGTTCAAAAGCGTGTATGGTAATATCATTATAGATTTTCGAAAGTCTTATACCTAATATGCCTATATTAGCTCCAACGTCAATAATTACGTCTCCCTCATTTAATTCAATGCCATACTTTAGGTATCCTGAAATATGCTCATCTAATACAGTGGCCTCATTTTGTTTTAAGCAGTATATAGTTGTGTTATCGTTTAAATTAATTTTTTTCATACTTTTATGATATATATGGATCAGGTTAAATTTGTCTTATACACTTTAGCAATCATTCTTACATGTAATTTTTTGGGATTTTTAATTTCTATTGTTACAATTCATTTTCCATTCTTACATAGTTTTAGAATACAAAAAAGAAAGATTAAATCCTCAATTTTTTATGCCAGATTACCCCTGATAATTTTGAACATTATTTTATTAATGTTGATTTCTACTTTTGGCTTATATTTTCTTTACTTTTTATTTGATCCAATATTAAAGTTAAATTTTTTAACTATTATTTTTCAATTACTTTTCATTCTTTTAATCGATGATGTATATTTTTATTTTCTCCACTTATGGATGCACACTAATAAATATGTGTTAAAAAAGATTCATCGAATACATCACAAGGCAATTACACCCGTCGCATTAGAGTATATTTACGTACATCCAATTGAGTGGTTATTAGGCTATATTGGACCATTTGTTGCAATTTTTATAATTAGTTTAGTACAGCCTGTTAGTATTTTAGCATTTTGGGCATATCAGATAATTAGAAATATTCATGAGCTAGATGTTCATTCAGGTTTTAAATCTCTTTTTTCCAAGTGGATACCGTTTTGGGGAGAAAGTGAGCATCATGACTTGCATCATGAAAAACTTAATGGTAACTATGCCACTACATTTACAATTTGGGACAGAATATTTAAAACAAAAATTCAAAAAAATGAAAAATAAAAAACCACTTATATTAGTTGTTAATGATGATGGGTTGAAGTCTAATGGGATTAATTTATTAACTAATGTAGTTCGTAAACTTGGCGAAGTTTTCGTAGTAGCCCCCTCTGAAAATAAATCAGCAGTTTCGCATGGTATGACATTATATAAGGACATTGTTATTGAAAGCATGAATAATAACGTATTTACTTGTTCTGGTACTCCTGTAGATTGTGTGAAATTAGCAATTGACAAAATTCTTCCTCGAACCCCAGACTTGTGTGTTTCAGGAATTAATCATGGGTCTAATCACTCTATTAATTCATTGTATTCTGGCACATTACATGGTGCAATGGAAGCAACAATCCATGGTGTTCCCTCTTTATCATTTTCACACTTAAGTTACGATGAATCAAAAACATTCAATGACTATGAAGCTATTATTAAGCAAATTATTTCTAGTGTTTTAATTAATGGTTTACCTGAGAGTGTGACTTTAAATATTAATATACCAGATGTTGATTCGAATAATTTAAAAGGCATTAAATTATGTAATCAAGCACAAGGTAAATGGACAGAGGATTATATTTTATCTAGAAAAGAAGGATGTAAAGATTATTATAAATTAAATGGAACTTTTGAACACGATATTAGCGATGTTAAATCAGACGCTTGGGCATTAGAAAATAAGTTTATTTCTGTTGTACCAGTTCATTTAGACTGTTCAGTTTTGCAACAAAATAAATTTTTAAAATACTTACAATATGATTTTTAATAAGGATTCAGCTTTATTTGGCCTTTTATTAGGTTTTTTAATTCCTATAATATGTTATTTTATTCAAGATAATTTAATCCCTCTATTGATTGGTCATTCATTTTCTGATAAAAGTATGCAATTATTTGCTCTAGTTATCAATGCTCCTGTTTTAAGATATTATTTAATTAACTTAAAATACGAATCCACAGGAAAAGGTATTTTATTTATAACATTTATTTATGGGATTCTTTGGGTTTATATTAATCAAGGGTCAATTTAAAATGCATTATTATATTATTTCTGGGGAATTATCAGGGGATTTATATGGTTCTAAATTAATAGAAAATTTTAGAAAAATTGATGCAAGTGCAAAATTTTCTTGTTGGGGAGGAGAGAATATAAAAAAACAAGAAGTTGATATAATCCAAACTTTAGATAAATTGTCTTTTCTAGGTTTTTGGGAGGTCTTAAAAAACACCCAAACCATAATAAATAATTTTAGAATTTTAAGCAGAAGTATTAAATCTTCTAATCCAGATGCACTTATTCTTATTGATTATCCTGGTTTTAATTTGAGAGCAGCAAAGTTTGCTTCAAATTTAGGTATTCCTGTGTTTTGGGTAGTTGCTCCACAATTATGGGCATGGAAAGAAAGTCGAATAAAGTATTTGCAAAAATACATTAATAATCTTTATGTAATTTTCCCATTTGAATTAGATTTTTTTGCAAAAAAAGGTGTGAACACCTTCTATTTTGGTCATCCGTTGGTTGATATGATTCCAAATGTAAATAGAAATAAAAAGACATTTAAGAAATCAATTATTGTTTTAATGCCAGGCAGTCGTAGACAAGAAATTAAAAAGATATTGCCTTCAATGTTATCAGCTAGCAAAAAATTCAAGAATTATAGGTTTGTTATAATATGCGCTCAAGGAATAAAACGATCATTTTATGAGAATATAGTTGGCAATTATGATGTTGAATTATTTTATGATAAGAAAATTTTAGAATCTGCACATTGTGCTTTAGTAGCTTCGGGCACTGCATCTATAGAACTTGCCATTTGGAAGATTCCTCAAGTAGTTTGTTATAAAATGAACTGGATGTCATATGTAATTGCTAAGTACTTATCAAAAGTCAAGTATATTTCAATGGTTAATATTTTAGCTAATAAGACCATTGTAAATGAGTTGATTCAAGAGGATTTTAATATATTAAATATTCAAAATGAATTAGAGCGAATTTTGGATGATAAAAATCGTATAAAAATGATAGAAGAATATAGTAACGTCGTAAAAAGTTTAGGTCCTTCAGGATCTATTCAAAAAATATCACGTAGTATTTATGATGATTTAACTGTAGTGATAAATAGTGCGGATAAAAGATAGGCTAATAATCCAGATCCGTAGCATATTATAGAGAGTGCCCAAATTACACGAATAAATGCTACTTCCACATTTAAATAATCGCCAAGGCCTGCACAAACTCCAAACAATATTCCATCTTTTGTGTTTCTATGTAGCTTTTTTTTCATTGTTTTTGTAATTGCATCTCAACTTCTATTTGAAGATCTATACTGAAGCCCATTATATCTTGAGAAAAAGGTATTGTTCCATTCATGAACAACATTTCAGGTTGAATTGATAAAATATTATAAGTAGATTCAACATTTGTCATGTCATCAGTAGCAAGAAAATTAGTGTCATTGTTAACAAGCTCCCATGTTCCATTACTAGAAACATCAATAGGGATTGAAGGAATATCAAAGGCAATCACAGTAATTGGTTCCGTGTTAAAGCTTAAGCTATTACTATATAAGTACTCAGGATATTGGAATGTCCATGATCCAGCATCAGATGCTTCTCCAGATAGTTCTTGATTTCCCGGATTAAAGCCTATAATAGCTTCAATAAATGAAAGGTCTATTTCAGTTGAGTATTCTAGTGAAACAATATCCCATGAGCCACTTAAAAGATAAGATGTTGAAAACTCACACGAACCATCATCATTAGTTGCTTCTGAATTAAAGTTAGTAGCTGCTTCATCAATACATCCTAATATAATACATGAGCCATCATCTTCTGTTGCGTTTGGATTGTAATTTATTCCATTTGGATTTGTACATCCAATAATTGTTTCCGAACATGAGCCATCATCATAACAAGCATCAGCATTGTAGTTATTAGAGTTTGGATTTGTACATCCTGAAATGTAACAGCATGTTCCATCGTCTGTATTGGCTTGTAGATTATAATTAAATGCATTATAATCTGTACAACCGAAAATTGAAATTGGAGTTATTTCATTATCATCGTCATTACATGATATGATACTAAGTCCTAAGGCTAGTGTTAGTAAAAAGTATTTGTTTAGTTTCATAATCTAAGTATTAGTAGATTTTACAAATTTATTATTTATTATTAAGTAGGTCTTGAATTTTCGATTTCATTTGGTTAAATTCTTCTTTATCAAAAAGACGTGTTAAAAATTGAATTTTTCCATTTTGATCGATTATTATATTTCTTGTTACACCTGCTTTTTTTTCTGCGAACAAATTAAAAGCCTTAGAATTAATATCCCGAATAATAGGATATGTTG
Organism: Flavobacteriales bacterium TMED191; assembly: GCA_002171975.2. Taxonomy (NCBI): domain Bacteria; kingdom Pseudomonadati; phylum Bacteroidota; class Flavobacteriia; order Flavobacteriales; species Flavobacteriales bacterium TMED191. The sequence goes on along the minus strand of NHIO02000022.1, from coordinate 62,320 downwards.
CTCCAGTTTTATTAGTCATAAATTCTATTTCTTTATTTGTTTGAGGTCTTCTGGGTGTATCTTTTGCTAATCCTATTAAAATAAAATTATTATCCTCATTATGTTTTTGCCAAATCTCTTCTTCAATATATGGCATTTCTTTAATACATACACTGCACCAGCTTGCTGTAAATTGTAACATAATTACTTTGCCTTTATTTTCTTGGATTACATTTTTGCCTTCTAAGATAAAATCAGGTGCGTTTTCACCTATGCTAACAATGTAGCCTCTATCATTTTGAGCATCTAAACACATAATAGTTGATATCATTAACGCAAGTGTGATATATAGTGAAATTGATTTTTTCATTTATTGATTTCTTTAGCTAGATTTCTATCCAATGTGTTAAGAAATTCTTGGGTATTTACATAGTGTTTTGTTTCTAATTTTTTACCATGAATACATAGTGCTAAATCTTTTGTCATTATACCACTTTCAACAGTTTGAATACATACTTTTTCTAGTGTTTTGCAGAAGTTTACAAGATCTTGATTGTCGTCTTTTTTTCCTCTAAACATTAAGCCTCTAGTCCACGCAAATATTGAAGCAATTGGGTTGGTTGATGTTTGTTTACCCTCTTGATGCATTCTAAAGTGTCGTGTTACAGTTCCATGAGCTGCCTCGGCTTCCATTACATCTCCGTCAGGTGTTAATAATACGGACGTCATGAGGCCCAGAGAACCAAATCCTTGAGCTACTGTGTCAGATTGGACATCACCATCATAATTTTTGCATGCCCAGACAAATTTTCCATTCCACTTCAATGCTGCTGCTACCATGTCGTCAATGAGTCTATGTTCATATGTTAAGCCTAATTCTTGAAATTTGCTTAAAAACTCATTTTGATATACTTCTTCAAAAATATCTTTAAATCGACCATCGTATGCTTTTAGAATGGTGTTTTTAGTAGATAGATATAATGGCCATTTTTTATCTAATGCTTTATTAAAGCAAGATCTAGCAAATCCATAAATTGATTCGTCGGTATTGTACATACTTAAAGCTACTCCTCCACCTTTGTAATCATATACATCCCATTTTATAGTTTCTCCATTTTCGGGTTCGAAAGTCATTGTAAGCTTTCCGCTTCCTTTAATAACAACATCTGTTGCTTTATATTGGTCACCAAAAGCATGACGACCTATGCAAATAGGATCTGTCCAATTAGGTACTAGTCTAGGTACATTTTTACATATTATTGGTTCTCTAAATACGGTTCCTCCAACAATATTTCGGATTGTTCCATTTGGAGAACGCCACATTTTTTTTAAATTAAATTCTTTAACTCTATCCTCATCAGGTGTTATAGTAGCACATTTAATACCTACTTTATATTTTTTGATTGCATTTGCTGCATCTATTGTTACTTGATCATTCGTTTTATCTCTATGTTCAATACCTAGATCGAAGTATTTAATATCTAATGATATATAAGGAAAAATTAACTTCTTTTTAATAAAGTCCCATATTATTCTTGTCATTTCATCTCCATCTAATTCAACTACTGGATTGTTTACAATTATTTTTTTCATTTATTTATTTATTTAAGTTGTATTTAATTCTAATTTTTCTTGAAATAATTTAAGATTGTTGTTTTTATCATACAGGTATTGAAACTTATCCTTTTTAGTGATAATGAGATTGTTATCTTCTTTATTAGTAATATTAATTTCAATAGAAATATTATTGTTTTTTAAATTGGTTTTTAGATAATTTACTAAGTCCGACTTAGTGTCTTCAAATTCGGCTTTTTCACTTAGGCTGACCAATTCAACAGAAATTGTATTATTTATTTTTCTTGGTGTGTGACGAGTAAAAATATTATAAGCATTAGTTTTTTTATTGTCTTTTAGTGTTTGTGTAAACATGTTCCATATACGAATCATATCCTCTTTTGACCAATCATTGAGAAATGTTGTTGTCGTATCTTTATTAATTTCCTTTTTTATTGGCTGTAGTTCTTCAGAAATACTTATCAAATTGTTTGGGTTATTGTTTATAGTTTTTTCATTTACATTATGTAATACTTTGTCTGAATTATTTGTAATAGATTTTTTAGAAGTATTAATTCGATTGTCTAAGGACTTACTTATTTCTATTTTTTTCGTTGGATTATCTGTTTGCTTATTTTCTACTGGAGAATTAATTAGAATTTTTTTTTTAATATCGTTATTTGAAAGAGAACATAATTGCATAATACAAAGCTCTACAGAAAAACGTTTATTTATAGAACGTGTGTAGTTTTGCATTGTTTCATCCAAAGAGTTTAAACCTCTTATAATTTCTATTTCTGAAAAGTGATTCGATTGATTTTCTAATTGATCAATGATTGAGGGGTCTTCTGAAATTAAACTTCTTGTTTGCGGGTTTTTAGCAATTATAAGATTACGGAAATGCTTTGTTAATGTCGTTAGGATTTCTTTAGGGCTATAACCGTTATTTACAACATTGTCGATTTCTAACAAACAACTTGAAATATCATTTTTGATAATATTAGAAACAAGTTTAATAGTAAATAATGAATCTAAAGATGAGAGAATCTTTGATACATCTTCATAAATCCAAGTTTCATTGCAGTATGTGTATATTTTATCAAAAATAGATAGTGAGTCTCTCAAAGATCCATCGGCTTTTTGAGCAATTAGTTTTAAGCTTTTANTATCAGCATGAATATTTTTATCATTGGCAATTTTTTCCANATACTCAGTTATATCATTAATGTTAATTTTCTTAAAATCAAATATTTGACATCTAGAAATTATTGTTGGAATTAATTTATTTTTTTCTGTTGTAGCTAGAATAAAAATACTGTGTTTTGGAGGTTCTTCCAGTGTCTTTAAAAAAGCATTAAAAGCAGCATCAGAAAGCATATGTACTTCATCTATAATATAAATTTTATATTTTCCAATTTGAGGGGGTATTTTAACTTGTTCAATTAAATTCCTAATATGGTCGACCCCATTATTTGATGCTGCATCTAATTCGAAAATATTATAGTCGGCATTTTCATTTTGATTAACAGTTTTTGCAAAAATTCTTGCACATGTTGTTTTCCCTACCCCTCTTGGTCCACAAAATAAATAAGCATGTCCAACTTTATTGCTTGTAATTGCATTGTGCAATGTAGTTGTGATGTGCTTTTGTCCAACCACATCTTCAAATTTACTCGGTCTGTATTTTCTTGCAGAAACTAAATAGTCACTCATAATTTTAAAACCAAAATTTTATTTTAATCTCTTTTATATTTATGTTACAAATTAACAAAAAAATACACATTATATGTCATTAACTTTTGTTTATTTAATAGTAATGATTAAATTTGCAGACCCATTTTTGGTAATGGGGGTAAAAGCATGTGTTATTATAATTTAATTTTACTATGATGAACAATTATGAAACAGTTTTAATTTTAAATCCGGTTCTATCAGACGAACAGGTTAAGGAATCTATGGGGAAATTTAAAGATCTATTAAAATCCTTTAACGCTGAATGTAACTCTGAAGAATTATGGGGTTTAAAAAAGATGAAGTATTCTATTCAAAATAAAAAAACAGGCTTTTACATGCTCTTTGAATATCAAGCTAAATCAGACGTGATCTCTGGTTTAGAAATTGAATTAAAGAGAGATGAAAGAATTATGAGGTTTCTAACTGTTAAGCAGGATAAACATGCCACAGAATTTGCACAAAAGAGACGAGAAAAATTAACTTCAAAAAAATCAAATAAATGATTGAAATANATAAAAAATCATCAGGNGAATTACGTTTTTTATCCCCACCNAAAGTGGAGGTGGCTAGTAAGGAAAAATACTGCCGTTTTAAGAAAATGAATATAAAATATATTGATTATAAAGACTCGGAATTTTTAATGAGATTTTTAAATGAACAAGGTAAGTTATTACCAAGAAGAATTACTGGTAACTCACTGAAATTTCAACGAAAAGTTGCACAGGCTGTAAAGCGAGCAAGACAGATTGCTTTGTTGCCATACGTTTCAGATTTATTAAAATAATTTTAAATATGGAAGTGATACTTAAACAAGATGTAGAAAACTTAGGTTTTATTGATGACGTTGTAACTGTTAAACCAGGATATGGCCGTAATTACCTTATTCCAAACAAGTTAGCTGTTTTTGCTACATCTTCTGAGAAGAAAATTCTTGCTGAAAACCTAAGACAAAAAGAACAGAAAAATCAACAATTAATTAAGGAGCTAGAATCTACAAAAAAGAAGCTAGAAGCCTTAGAGTTAATAATTAAGTCTAAAGTAGGCGAGGATAAAAAATTATTTGGCTCTGTCAATTCCGCTTCACTACAAAGTGCATTGAGTGAAAATGGCATTTCAATTGAGAAANAGTATATTAATATTAATGGTACTAATCTTATCAAAACCACAGGATCTTTTTCTGCACAAGTACGATTGCATAGAGATTTAATTGCGGTTTTATCATTTGAAGTGATTGCAGCATAAATTTTTTTTTTTATAAATATAATCTACGATTAGATAGATATCAGAATTTATGAGCTTATATAGTGAATACCTAGATGAAATTGAAGAAAGAAAAAAAAATGATCTTGATCCAAAGCCAATTGATTCTTCAGCTTTGTTGAGTGAAATAATTTCACAAATTACTGATTCAAGTCATAAATACAGAGAAGACTCTATAAATTTCCTTATTTATAATGTTCTACCAGGTACTACTAGTGCTGCTTCAATTAAAGCAAAATTTTTAAAGCAAATTATTACTAATCATCTAGAATTAGATGAGATCTCTCCAGCATTTGCTTTAGAACTATTATCTCATATGAAAGGAGGTCCATCTGTAGAAGTTTTATTAGATTTAGCTTTAGGAGAGGATATTACGCAAGCTAAGGCAGCTGCTAATGTTTTAAAAAGCCAAGTTTTTCTTTATGATGCTGATACAAATCGAATTGAGAAAGCCTTTAATTCGGGTAATGCGATTGCTAGAGAACTTATTGAGAGTTATGCTAAAGCTGAATTTTTTACAAAATTACCAGACATTCCTGAAGAAATCAAGCTCGTTACGTTTGTTGCTGGCATCGGAGATATTTCAACAGATTTATTGTCCCCTGGTGGGGATGCTCACTCAAGGTCTGATCGGCAATTACATGGTCAATGTATGTTTGAACATAATAAAAAACAACAAAAAGAATTACTTAAATTGCAAGCAAAACACCCTGATAAAAGAATAATGTTAGTTGCAGAGAAGGGCACTATGGGTGTAGGTTCTTCAAGGATGTCAGGTGTAAATAATGTTGCACTATGGATTGGTAAACAAGCAAGTCCATATATCCCATTTATTAATTTAGCTCCTGTAGTTGCTGGAACAAATGGTATATCTCCTATATTTTTAACAACTGTCGGAGTAACTGGTGGAATTGGGATAGATTTAAAAAACTGGGAAAAAAAGTATGATACTAACGGTAACCTTATAATTGATCACAATGATGAACCTGTTTTAGAAAAAATCTACTCTGTAGATACNGGAACTGTTTTGACTATTAATACAAAAACAAAAAAACTTTATAAAGATGAAAAGGAATTAATCGATGTTTCATCATCCTTCACTCCTCAAAAAATAGAGTTTATGAGAGCAGGTGGGTCTTATGCAATTGTGTTTGGTAAAAAATTACAAGCATTTGCAACAGGAGTGCTTAAAAAAGAACTTATGCCTGTTTTTGCTCCATCTAAAGAAATTTGCGTAAAGAACCAGGGACTTACCGCGGTTGAGAAAATTTTTAATAAAAATGTTGTTGGTAACTCTCTTCCTGTTCTACATGCAGGTTCTTATGTTCGAGTAAAAGTAGATATTGTAGGTTCTCAGGACACAACAGGATTAATGACGACTCAAGAATTAGAAATGATGGCTGCAACTGTCATTTCTCCTATTGTCCATGCTGGTTATCAGTCGGGTTGTCATACGGCTTCAGTATGGGATAAGAAGTCTCAAGAAAATATACCTAAACTTATGAATTTTATGAATGATTTTGGGCTTATCACAGCACGCCATCCGGAACACAAATATCCTCCAATGACGGATGTTATTCATAAAGTTTTAAATGACTTAACTATTGACGATTGGTCTATAATTATTGGAGGAGATTCGCATACTAGAATGTCTAAAGGGGTTGCTTTCGGTGCTGATTCTGGTACAGTTGCATTAGCATTGGCAACTGGTGAAGCTTCTATGCTAATACCTGAATCTGTTAAAGTTACTTTTAAAGGAACAATGCAAAATCATATGGATTTCAGAGATGTTGTACATGCAACTCAAAGTCAGATGCTCAAAAAATTTAACGGAGAAAATGTATTTCAAGGTAGAATTATTGAGGTACATATTGGAACTCTTTTAGCAGACCAAGCATTTACTTTTACAGATTGGACAGCAGAAATGAAAGCAAAGGCCTCAATCTGTATTTCTCAAGATGATAAACTTATTGAATCCTTAAAAATTTCAAAAAATCGTATTCAGACAATGATTGATAAGGGTATGGATAATGGTACTCAGGTTCTTCAAGGTTTAATTAATAAAGCTAATCAAAGAATTGATCAAATTAAATCAGGTGCAAAGTCCCCACTAACACCCGATAAAAATGCAAAATATTATGCAAGTTTTGAAGTCAATTTAGATATTATTGAGGAACCAATGATTGCTGATCCCGATGTGAACAATGATGATGTATCTAAACGTTATACACATGATACAATTCGTGCTCTCTCTTTCTATAAAGGTCAAAAACACATTGATTTAGGTTTTGTAGGTTCTTGTATGGTTCACAAAGGTGATATTAAGATTGTTGCAAAGATGCTTAAAAATCTAGAAGAAAATTTAGGTAAGGTAGAATTCAATGCCCCGTTAGTAGTTACTGCTCCTACATATAATATTATTGACGAACTAAAAGAAGAGGGTGATTGGGAAATTCTTAAGAAATATTCTGGCTTTGAGTTTAATGATTTAAATCCAAAGGCTACTGCTCGTACAGAATATGAGAATATATTATACCTTGAACGTCCAGGTTGTAATTTGTGTATGGGGAATCAAGAAAAAGCGGAAAAGGGAGATAGCGTAATGTCAACATCCACACGTTTATTCCAAGGAAGGGTAGTTAAAGACTCTGATAGAAAGAAGGGTGAGTCATTATTAGCATCTACGCCGGTAGTTGTTTTATCTGCAATACTAGGAAGAACGCCAACACTTGAAGAATATAAGAAGGCTACTAAAGGAATAAAACTTACTAGATTCGCTCCGCCAATTAAGTCAATGACATCACAGCCAGGGCATTTATTGTCATATTAAATTATTTATTTATGATTTTTTTCAAAATCTATTCTGGAATTTAGTTATACTGATTTTAATTTATTTTTTTATTTAATATACATATATGTACATACAAATTGATAATTTTTTATGGTTGATGTTGTATTTGTCATTTCCTCTCATATCTCAGTCAGTATTTGATAATTCTGTTAATAGTATATTTATAGAAAATAATACTATTACAGATATAGCTTGTGTTAATAATGGTGACGTAGCTCCGTACATCTACATCAATTCAATAGATTTTTCGGATTTAATTATTAGTGATAAAAAATCAAAGTTTATCGATTTTATATTGCCAGCTATTTTAATTGAAAAAGAAAAAATCAAAAAGGGTTATAATTATGTTCTTGATAAATTCGATAAGGATCATATTAATGATACAATAAAGTCCTTATTTAATTATTGTAATTGTGAAACATATGAGGCTTTATTATTATGTTTAAAAGAACAACCCAACTCTATAATTATTGCACAAGCTGCAATTGAATCTGGATGGGGTACTTCGAGATTTTTTTTAGAAGGGAATAATTTATTTGGTATTCACACGAGTATTAATGACATAAATAAATTGGAGGCAAATAATTCTTCACTTGTATATGTTAAGAAGTATAATAATATTTCTGAATCGATTTCACATTACTTACGTACTTTAGCTAAAGGATACGCATATGAAACGTTCCGATCAAGTAGGCTAAAGGATCTTTCATTATTTGATTTAATTCAAGAACTTATTATGTATTCTGCTAGAAGAGAGTTATATGTTAAGGATTTAGAGTCTATTATAGATTTTAATAACTTAACCAAATACGATGATTTTGAGTTAAAGTATGATTAAAAAATTAAAAAAAAATAAGGAAATAATTGCGTGGTCGTTATATGATTTTGCTAACCAACCATTTACAACATTAATAGTTACATTTATTTTTAGCGCCTTTTTTACTGAATCTCTAGCTGAAAATAATCAAGTTGGTACTTCTTTATGGTCACTAGGTATTTCAATAACAGCTATTTTTGTAGCATTAACATCTCCATTCTTAGGGGCTCTTGCTGATTCTGGAGGTTATAGAAAAATTTTTTTAATAATTTCTACTTATTTATGTATAGTATCAACGGTATGCTTATATTTTTTTGAGCCTAATCAAAACTTTAATATTCTAGGTTTAGATTTTGATGTTGCAATTATTGCTTTAATTGTATTTGTAATTGCTAATATTGGTTTCGAGTTTGGAACTGTATTCTGCAATTCTTATTTATCAGATCTTGCAAATAATAAAAATATGGGAAAAATATCTGGATATGCATGGGGGCTTGGATTTGTAGGTGGATTAATTTCATTAGGTGTATCTCTTGTTTTCTTTGACCCATCTAATGTGTCGAATATTAGATTAATTAATCTGTTGGTAGCAGCTTGGTTCTTTCTTTTTAGTATTCCAACATTTGTTTTTTTAAAAGACGTTAAACCAAATAAGGGTTTGCATAAATATTTTAAGCAATCTTTTGATTCAATTATTTCTTCTTTTCGTAATGTACGTGAACATAAAAAAATTGTTCGATTTTTGATTGCTAGATTATTTTATAATGATGCATTAATTACAATTTTTGCGTTTGGAGGTATTTATGCGGCAGGTACTTTGCAGTTTAGTTTTAACGAAATATTAATTTTAGGGATTGTTTTAAATATTTCAGCTTGTATAGGTTCTTTTTTATTTGGTCATTTGGAGGATAAGATAGGAGTTAAAAAGATGTTGATGATTACTTTATGGACTTTATTATTCTCTACCCTATTGGCTTTTCTCGCCCCATTTTTAACTAACTTTAATCATTTAATTACACCAAAAACATTATTTTGGATTGCAGGTGTTTTTATTGGTTTAATGCAAGGCCCCAATCAAGCTGGAAGTCGTTCTTTGATGGCAAGACTAACACCCGAAGATAAGAAAAATGAATTTTTTGGGTTCTATGCATTTTCTGGAAAGGCAACAGCATTTTTAGGCCCTTTATTTTTTGGTCTTTTAACAAGTGCATTTGGTACTCAACAAGCTGGACTAGTAATCATAGTTGTATTTTTTTTAGTTGGTATCTTAATATTTAAACCGTTATTATTGAATGATTAATATGGGCGAAAAATATGATTTAATTGTTATTGGTGGTGGTCTAGTTGGATTAGCTAGTGCATATAAAATACAAAAGAAAATGCCTCAAGTAAAAATTCTTATACTTGAAAAAGAACAGGAATTAGCTTTACATCAAAGTGGCAGGAATTCAGGAGTATTACATTCTGGTTTATATTATAAGCAAGGCTCCTACAGAGCTAAAAACTGTGTTTCTGGCAGACGTGAGTTAGTAGATTTTGCAAAAAATCATCATATTGAACATGAGGTTTGTGGTAAGCTAGTTGTTGCAACTAATGAAAGAGAATCGATGGCATTACCTGGCTTATTAAAAAAAGGGAGAGATAATGGGCTAGAAAACTTGGAAATTGTTAATGCAAAAAAAATTAAAGAAATTGAGCCCTACGTCAGAGGAATTTCAGCAATTTGGGTGCCAGAAACTGGCATTATTGATTATAGGTCTGTAGCTAATAAACTTGCATCTTTAATAAAGGAAATTAATCCTCAAAGCAATGTTTTTACTAATTCAGAAGTTTTAAAAATTTCACATTCTTCTACTTATTCAACAATATACACGAATGATTATAATTTTAGATGTGATCAAATTATCTCTTGTGGAGGCTTGTTTTCTGATCGATTAGCAATTGAAGATGGTTTAAAATTAGATTTTAAAATCGTGGGTTTTAGAGGGGATTATTTCACATTAAAGGATCATGCTAAACATAAAGTTAATAATATAGTTTATCCTGTTCCTAACCCTGAATTTCCATTCTTAGGAGTTCATTTTACTAGAATGATTAATGGAGAAATTGAATGTGGTCCAAATGCAGTTTTTACATTTAAACGTGAGGGTTATAATAAAATGTCATTTAGTTTTAAAGATACATTTGACTCTTTAGGTTATATAGGAACTTGGAAATTATTTTTTAATCATTGGAAATTTGGTTTAAACGAAATGGTAAAAGCATCTTCAAAAAGAATTTTTCTCAAACATCTTCAACAACTTATACCTTCATTAAAGATGTCTGATATTTCTGCTGGTCGATCCGGTGTAAGAGCAATGGCATTAGGCAAGGATGGAGAAATTATTGAAGATTTTCAAATTATAAATACAAAAAAAAGTATTCATGTTTTAAATGCTCCTTCACCAGCTGCAACTGCATGTCTTTCTATTGGAGAAAGAGTTGCTCTAGAATTTCAAAAAAAATATCATTAGGATCTCCCTGTGTAATTGAACGGAGTTAGTTTTTTCAAATCCTTTTTAAGATTATCTGTAATTTTCAAATTATCTATAAAATTTATGATAACATCTTGATTGATTTTTTTATTATTTCTCGTAAGATTTTTAAGTAGTTCGTAAGGTTTTTCTACACCTTCTTTTCTTAATATTGTTTGTATTGCTTCTGCTAGTATTCCCCAGTTTTCATCTAACTCGGTATTTATTTTTTTTTGGTTTACTGTAAGTTTATCTAAACCCCTTAGGATTGCTTTATATGATATGATACTATGTGCCAAAGGTACACCGATATTTCTCATAACAGTTGAGTCTGATAAATCCCTTTGCAATCTTGAAATAGGAAGTTTTTCAGATAAATGAGTAAGTATTGAGTTAGCAAGGCCTAAATTGCCTTCAGCATTTTCAAAGTCGATTGGATTTATTTTATGTGGCATTGCAGATGATCCGACTTCATTTTTTTTAGTTTTTTGATTAAAATACTGCATAGAAATATACATCCAAATATCTCTGCTAAAATCAATAAGTATTGTGTTAATACGCTTTATTGTATCAAATTGTGCTGCTAAATTATCGTAATGCTCAATTTGTGTAGTAGGATATGATCTTTTTAGATTAATGCTTTTTAAAAAATTTTTGGCAAATTTATGCCAATTTATTTTAGGATAAGAAGCGTAGTGTGCATTCATATTTCCGGTTGCTCCACCAAATTTTCCAGAGTTTGGAGTTTTTTTTAGTAGATTTATTTGTTCTTCCAATCTCACTTTAAATACTTTAACTTCTTTTCCTAATTTTGTAGGAGATGCTGGTTGACCATGAGTTCTTGCAAGCATTGAGATATCTTTCCAACTAACACTTAATTCATTAAGCTTTTTAACTAAAATATTAAGTTCTGGATAAAAACATCCATTTAATGCATCCATTAATAATAGAGGAGATGCAGTATTGTTTATATCTTGAGATGTTAATCCAAAATGAATAAATTCTTTGTATTTGGACAGATTTATTTTGTCAAACTTTTTCTTTATAAAATATTCTACTGCCTTCACATCGTGATTTGTAATTTTTTCAATTCTTTTAATTTCAAGAATATCTTTTTCAGAAATTTCAGTAGCTATTTTAGAAATATCTTGTAACTGATTTTTTGAAATTCCTCTAAGTTGTTCTATTTTAATGCTGCTCAATTGTAGAAAGTATTCAACTTCAATAAAAACACGATATTTTATAAGAGCTGCTTCAGAAAAATATTTTTTTAAATCTTCAGTTAGTTTGGTGTATCTACCATCTATTGGTGAAATATTGTAAATGCTACTTTTCATAAAAAATCATATTGTTAGCTAATTTAATAAAAAGATAATTATAATAATTTTATATAGTATCTTTATTTTCATGATGGAGGTTTTAATATTTTGTATTGTTTTTCTATTATTGTTCTTTGGTCTTTTAGGCTCTATTTTTCCAATCATTCCTGGTCCAATTTTTACTTTCTTTGGACTTTTAGTATTGCATTTTTTTACTGATTTTAATATTACATATAGTCAATTAATTTTATATTTCTTAATTACTGTTATAGTTTTTTTTCTAGATTATTTAAGCCAGTATTTTGGAGTAAAAAAATTTGGTGGTAAAAAAAATGCAGTATATGGTACAATCATTGGTTGTTTAATTGGCTTTTTTTTACCCCCAATCGGACTAGTTATAGGTCCATTCTTAGGCGCTTTTTTAGGTTCTTTGATTGATAAAAAGGATAAAATACATGCATTAAAGATTGCATTTGGTTCATTTATTGGCTTTATGTTTGGTACATTAATTAAAATTATTTATTCTATGTATGTTCTGATATGGGTAGTTCGGAAATTGATATATTTGTTATAAACACATTTTAATTTTATGTCTCATTTTGATTTTTCAATTGAAAATATAATTATTAAGGCCTGGAGCAAATTTCGAGAAAACAGTTTTTTTTGGATATTAGTTACGTTGTTTATTGTTGCCTTAAGTCTTTCTGGAAATATTATGCCATTAGCAGGTTTATTCACGTTGTTAAGTTATTATTTTTCAGCTGCTATTACATTAATGTCAATCAGATATATGAGAAATGAAGTTATATCATTTAATGATTTATTAGCAGTTAGTAGTATGAAGTTTTTACATTATTTCGCTACTTCAATACTGGTCTCTGTCTTCACTTTATTAGGTCTAGTTTTATTTATTATACCTGGATTTTATATTATGGTCAGGCTAATGTTTGCGCAATACTTAATTATCGATAATAATATAGGTTTTGATGAGGCGATTAAGAAGAGTTGGTATTTAACTAAAGGTCGTGAATTTGCTTTAATTGGATTTTTAAGCGCAATGTTTATTATTGTTATAATAGGAATTTTGTCTTTTTTTGTAGGATTATTAATTTCAATCCCAGTAATACAATTAAGTACCGCATATTTATATCTATCTCTTATTAGAAATTCAGATAAATTAGATGTTTGGTGATAATGAGCTACTTACTCTATGGTCTTTTAATATTTGTTTCTTATATAAAGTTATTTGTTATTGTATTCAGGGATTTCATTAATAAATTTTGGCTGACCTTTACTTAATGAAAAACAATAGTGAGTTTTGCCATTTGTTATTAATATGTTTTGCGCATTAATTGTTTTTTGGTAATTAATACTTTGATTTAAATCATTTGTTTTCAGTTTTACTTTTGGAGCCTTACATTCTACTAATAACAAGGCTTTTCCAGTTGAATTATAGCAAATAATATCGCATCTCTTTGTTAGTTTATTTAGTGACATTTTTTTTTCTATAGACATTAATGATATTGGATAGCCTTTTTTTAGATTAAGGAATTGTATTGTGTTTTGCCGTACCCATTCCTCAGGTTGATTTAAAACATATTTTTTCCGAACAGGATCAAATATATATTCTTTGTTATTTATTATTTTTAATTTCATATTTGAAATAAATTCAATCTTAATTTAATTATTTTTAATTTAAAAAAGTATGAGACTAGCATGAATATTGAAAAGGTTTTAAATACAATTAAGAATAATGAAATATCATCTACTTATTTATTATATGGAGAAGAAGATTTTTTTATTGACAAGATTACAAGTTTTTTTACTAAGTATGTAATTCCTGAATCTGAAAAAATTTTTAATGAAAAAATTTTTTATGGTAAACAAACAGATGTGTTTTCTTTAATCTCTTCACTTAAATCTTTTCCAATGACTGGTGACAGACAATTAATTATATTAAAGGAAGCACAAAAACTCGGGAATATTTCAGAGTTGTCAAATTATTTAGATTGTCCTATTCACAGTACTATATTTGTTATATGTTATAAGAGTAAAAATATAGACAAAAGGAAGAAATGGGTTAAGCTTGCTCAAAAAAATGGCATTTTAATAGAAAGTAAGTTACTATATGCTCAACAAATATCTCGTTGGATTCAATATAATTTAGAAGAAAAGCATATAAAGATTGAAAATTCTGCAGAAGCATTGTTAGTTGATTTTTTAGGAAATGATTTATCCAAAATTACCAATGCGATTAATAAGTTATCTAATATAATAACAGACGGAGTAATATCTGCAGAAAATGTTCGACGGCATATAGGAGTTCATCGGCATTATAATACATTCGAATTACAAAATGCACTTTCCTCAAAAGATAGTAATAAGGTTATATCAATAGTAAATTATTTTATTAGTAATCAAAAACAGTTTCCTCTGCCTCTCATTATTGGCCTTTTATTTTCTTTTTACTCAAAGCTTATTATTCTCCACTCTACACAGATTCATTCAGATAAGGAACTTGCTGGTAAAATTAAAGTTCATCCTTTCTTCATTAATGTCTATAAAATAGGTTGTAAAAATTATTCCTTTCAAGATTGCATTAGAATTATTTCCTTATTACATAATGCAGATTTAAAAAGTAAAGGAATAAAAGGCAGTTTTGATTATAGTTTTATAAAGGATTTAATGTTTAGAATTCTAGTTTAATTTATATATAAATATATATATATATTATTTGTTTTCTAAAAGGTTATATATTTGGCGATGTTACTAAGTTATAGTTATGACTCGTATTTCTTTTTTTTATTTTTTATTGGTTCCAATCATGTTTTATGCTCAAACAGGAACTATTAGGGGTTTTGTTTATGAAAAAGAATCTGAAGAACCTATTATTTTTGCAAATATTGTATTAGAGGGAACAGATTTAGGGGTGGTTTCAGACGATAATGGTTATTTTATAATTCCTAATGTTCAACCTGGAAATTATACACTTAAAGCTAGTTTTATTGGTTACAATGACTCGGAGCAGATTGTTATAATTAGTACAGATAATTTACTAATTACGACCAAATTTTTTTTAACAGAACAATCTATAACATTACAAAATGTAACAGTTAATGCAGAAAGAGAGGAGCAAAAAAAACAGGTTAACACTGGCGTAATAAAATTAACTAGTAAATCTATCAATAAATTACCAAGTATTGGCGGAGAGCCAGATATAGCACAGTTTTTACAAGTGCTGCCAGGTGTAATTTTTACAGGGGATCAAGGTGGACAATTGTATATAAGAGGAGGCGCACCAATACATAATAAAGTTTTGTTAGATGGTATGACAATTTATAGTCCATTTCACTCTATAGGTTTCTTTTCGGTGTTTGATACTGATATAATTAAAAAAGCTGATGTATATACTGGTGGTTTTGGAGCACAATATGGCGGTCGTATATCATCTGTTATGGATATCAAAACGCGTGACGGTAATAAAAAAAGACTTACAGGTAAGTTGTCAATGAATACTTTTGGAAGTAAATTTTTACTTGAGGGGCCAATGTTTAGTACTGACTCTAGTACTTTTTCTAATTCGTTTTTATTTAGTGCAAAAAGTTCATACTTAGATAAAACATCAAAGTACTTTTATTCATATGTTGACACTGTTGGCTTACCATATTCATTTTCAGATTTTTATGGCAAGTTTTCATTTTTTAGCAAGAATGGAAGTAAATTTAATTTATATGGTTTTGGTTTTAATGATAATGTTAATTATGTAGATTTAACAAATTTAGGATGGAATACATATGGCTTTGGTTCTAATATTGTTCTTGTTCCATCATCTGCTAAAATGTTAATTGAGGGTAAATTATCTTACTCAAAATACGACATATCTCAACAGGATGTTGGAGAACCTGTAAATAATAGTAATATTGACGGATTTAATGTTGGTTTAAATTTCCTGTATTTTATTTCTCAAAAACATGAATTGAAGTATGGTGTTGAAGTTCTTGGTTATACAACAGAATTATATTTTAGAAATGCAATAGCTGCTCTTATTGAGGAAAGAGATCACTCTACAGAATTTGCAGGGTATTTTCACTATAAGTTTAATGATAATAATAGGTTTATTATGGAGCCTAGTCTCAGATTACAAAACTATACTTCTCTTGGTGAAACATCTCTTGAACCCAGATTAGGATTGAAATATAATGTTAATGAAAATTTTCGCTTAAAAAGTTCGTTTGGTAAATTTTCACAGAATTTAATGTCTACTTCAAGTGAGAGAGATGTAGTTAATTTATTTTCAGGCTTTTTATCTAGTACAAATAGTTTGCCGGAATATTTTAATGGTAATGAAGTTCAGTCCTCTTTACAAAGATCAACGCATTACATATTAGGTTTAGAGTATGATTTAGGAGCTTACATAGATATCAATATTGAGGGTTATATTAAAGACTTTAGCCAGTTAATTTCTGAAAATAAAAATCAGGTTTTTGATGATACTCCTGAATTTGAAAATCAACCTGATTTTTTAAAAAAAGATTTTATTGTTGAAAAAGGTATTGCCTCAGGATTTGATGTGTTATTAAAATATGTGGATAACAGACTAAATATTTGGTCGGTATATTCATATGGAATTATTGAAAGAGAGGATGAATTACAAGTTTATAGTCCACATTATGATCGGAGACATAATTTTAATTTTGTTTTCTCATATTTAGTTGACAAGGCAAAAACTTGGGAGTTTAGTTTAAGGTGGAATTATGGTTCAGGTTTCCCATTTACTAAAACTCAAGCTTATTATGAGGAATTAAATTTATATAATGAACTAGATACAGATATTAATGTTTCAAATGGAGAATTAGGTATTTTATATTCTGACCTAAATTCCGGCAGATTACCAGATTACCATAGACTAGACATGTCTATTAAAAAAACATATAATTTCTCTAAATTCAATATTTTAGAAATTACTCTTGGAGTAACTAATTGTTATAATAGAAACAATATTTTTTATTTTGATAGAGTTAATGCAATTCGTGTAGATCAACTTCCAATTATTCCCAGTATTGGTCTAAGTTGGAAATTTTAATTAATATTTAATAGCTATTAGGCTTATTATTTGATGTAGTTTTGTTAAATTCGTGAAACATTTCTCGAATGTCTAGATCTAAACTAATTTTTGTTACTGGTGGAGTTACATCTTCTTTAGGGAAAGGAATAATTGCATCTTCCTTAGGGAATTTATTTCAATCTAGAGGATATAAAACTACAATTATAAAACTTGATCCATATCTCAATGTTGACCCAGGAACTTTAAATCCATATGAACATGGTGAGTGCTATGTTACAGCTGATGGAGCAGAAACAGATTTGGATCTTGGTCACTATGAAAGATTTTTAGATATACCAATGTCTCAGTTAAATAATGTTACAACTGGTAGTATTTATCAAAATGTAATAGAACGTGAGAGAAAAGGAGATTTCTTGGGTAAAACTGTACAAATCATTCCTCACATCACTGATGAGATTAAAAGCCGTATTCTTTTACTAGAAACTAAAAAAAAATTCCAAATAATTATTGTTGAAATTGGAGGGACTGTTGGAGATATAGAGTCATTGCCCTATATAGAAGCTTTAAGACAATTAAAATTTGAGCGCAAGAATGATGTTTGTGTTGTACATCTTACTTTATTACCATTTTTAAGTTCAACAGGTGAAATTAAAACAAAACCAACTCAGCATTCTGTTAAAACTATGTTACAGTCTGGAGTGCAGCCTGATATAATTGTTTGTAGAACAGAAGTTAGTATTACTGAGCAGGTAAAAAATAAAATTGCATTATTTTGCAACGTCAATTATGAATGTGTAATAGAAGCTGTTAATGCATCTACTATATATGAAGTTCCTTTACTTATGCTCAACCAGAACTTAGACCATGTTGTTGCTGGTAAATTAGGATTTAAAAGTTTAAAAAAAATTGACAACCTTCTATGGAGCCAAAGATTAAAAAAATTAAAAAATCCTAAAAACAAAAATATAGTTGCTATTATAGGTAAGTATGTCGAGTTAAAGGATTCTTATAAATCTATTTATGAATCCTTAATTCATGCAAGTGCTTTGTTAGACCAGAGCATCGAAATTAAGTGGATTCATTCAGAAAAACTAAATCCTCAAAATATTAAGGAAAAATTAAATGGTTGTTCTGGAGTTATTGTAGCTCCTGGGTTTGGTATTAGAGGAGTTGAAGGAAAAATTTTAGCTGTTAAATTTATTCGTGAACAGGGCATTCCTTTTTTAGGCATTTGTTTAGGAATGCAAGTTGCAGTCATTGAGTTTGCGCGTAATGTCTGTGGTTTAAAGGACGCTGATTCTACTGAGATGAATAATAAGACTAATAATCCTGTTATTGATTTAATGAAAAATCAAACTCAAATTGTAAATAAGGGGGGCACCATGAGGTTAGGAGGTTATAAATGTTATCTTCATAAAGATTCTAATTCTTATAACTCTTATAAAACAGATTTTATTAATGAAAGACATCGTCATAGGTATGAATTTAACAATGATTATAAACAAATGTTTTTAGACCACGGGATGGTTTTTGCAGGTCTTAACAAGGACTTAAATTTGGTTGAGGTAATAGAATTAAATGATCATCCATGGTTTGTAGGAGTACAATTTCATCCGGAATATCAGAGCTCATTTATTAATCCCCATCCGTTATTTGTGTCTTTTATTAAATCACTTTCTTAGAAATTTAATTATGGAACAAAAAGGTTTAGATTTTAATTTTTTTATTGGTATGTTTTTAATTTTTGGGCTACTTATGTGGTTTAATATCAATCAAGTATCTCAATCCAATTCATCAACTCAAATTAATGAACAAGACGTACAAAGCAATGTTAGTTTAGATCAAGAATTAATTATCAATAAGCCATTAGTTAGTCAGAATGAATTGATTACAAATAACAATTTTGATACTAGCTTTTATTTATTATCTAATAATCTTTTGTCTCTCAAATTCTCTAATCATGGTGCTTGTATCGATGAGGTGACACTCAAAGATTACTTCACTTATGATTCATTAGATTTGAAATTAGTTAAAGATTTAGATTTTAACTTTTCCTTTTTTATTAAGGATAAAGTACTTAACAGCAATCAAATTATTTTTAATAAGGTGATTGAGGAAAATAATAAATTAGTTTTTATTCATAAAGACCAATTTAGTAATACGATTAAATTTATTTATGAACTAGTTCCAAACAGTTATAATTTAAAATTCAATGTTATTACAGAAAATGGTAATACATATATTGAACCCAATACACTTTTATTTACTCAAAATATTTCTCAGTTAGAAAAAAATTTCGATAATGAACGTAATACAACTACAATTAATTATTCATTAAATGAAACCAATTCTAAACAAATGTCTTTAATGAAGGATTCTAAAAAAACTATTGAAAATCCGTATTGGGTAGCTCATAGACAACAGTTTTTTTCAACTATAATCTCTTCGGATAATATTTTTAGACAAGCAACTCTTGACACATATACACCTGATTCAGACTTGTATATTAAAAAATTATCATCAGAATTTAAAATTGAATATGATAATTCGAATAATGATTACTCATTTAATTTTTATTTCTTGCCTAATAAATATTCTTTGCTTAAATCATTTAACAAAGGTTTTGAGACATTGGTTCCATTAGGAAAATTTGTGTTTGGTTGGGTCAATCGTTTTTTAGTCATTCCAATGTTTAATTTTTTAGATAACATGGGATTAAATTATGGTTTAATTATTTTGATTATAGCATTTACTATTAAGTTCCTTTTATTTCTTCCAACAAAAAGCTCTTATCTATCAATGGCAAAAATGCGAGTTTTAAAACCTGAAATTGATGCAATAAATGAAAAAATAAAGGATCCTATGCAAAAGCAACAAGCTCAAATGAATTTGTATCGAAAAACTGGAGTTAATCCACTCGGAGGATGTTTGCCGTTGCTTTTTCAAATGCCAATTTTGATTGCTTTATTTAGGTTTTTTCCTGCTTCAATTGAGTTAAGACAACAGTCTTTTTTATGGGCAGATGATTTGTCAACATATGATTCTATTCTTGATCTTGGTTTTAGTATTCCCTTATATGGTGACCATATTAGTTTATTTGCATTATTAATGACTGGAGCTACTGTTCTTCAGATGATGTATTCAAATCAACTTTCTTCTAATTCACAAATGCCACAGATGAAATATGTAATGTATATGATGCCTCTTATATTTTTATTTGTAATGAATAATTATTCGGCTGCTTTGAGTTATTATTATTTTCTTGCTAATCTTATCACATTTGGACAGCAAGCTATTATTCGAAGAAGTATTGATGATAAAAAACTCTATGCTATGTTGCAGGCTAATAAAAAGAAACCTTTAAAAAAATCTAAATTTCAACAGAAATTAGAAGAAATGGCTAAAAAAAATCAAAATAGATAGTTTGATGAATAAATGGTTTTTTTTTCTTTTTATTTCTTTTAGTGTATCATGTTTATTTCCTAGTCAAATCTCGAGTGAATCCACCCCCTTAATTTTTATGAAACGTACTCCATGCTACGGAGAGTGTCCTCAATATGAAATTGTTATTTATGAATCAGGTTTAATTGAATATAATGGTATTTTATTTGTACAAAATATTGGCTGTTTTAAATCTAAAATTGATAATAAAAAAATAATGAGTTTGAAATTATTATTAGATAGAATACAATTTTTTGATTTAGATGAAGCCTATATCTCAAAAATTACTGATATTCCATCTGTTATTATAGAGGTTTCTATTAATGAAAAAAAACATAGAGTCACTGATAGGCTTAATGCACCTAAGAAATTAAAAAACTTATACAAAGAATTAGATTTAATTGTTGATTCTGTTAAAACCTGGGAGGATTGCAGTTAATTAAATTAAAAATTCTTTTAACGTACCTGCTTTACCTACTTCAAATTTATTGAGTTTATATTTTATTGTACATGCTTCATATTCATAGTCATGTTCTAAAAATAAAATATAGTTATTTTCAAATGCTTCATTTAGAAATTGCAATTTTTCTTGTAATGTAACCAAGGGTTGGGTATCATAGCCCATAACATAAGGAAGGGGAATGTGTCCAATAGAAGGAATCAAATCAGCAACGAAAACAATTTTTCTTTCCTTATAAGTAATAAAAGGGAGCATTTGACCCATAGTATGACCATTAAAAAATTCAACAAATATATTGTCAAATAATTGTCCTTCTTCAATAAATTGTAATTGTCCCATTTCCTTAATTAAGGAAAAGTTTTCTTTTAAGAAAGAAGCTTTCTCCCTTGAGTTAGGATTGTTTGCTAATTCCCAATGAGTTTTATTTGTAAGGTGAATAGCATTTTTAAATAAAAGTTCTAAAGAGTTATTTTTTTTTATAATTGCTCCTCCACAGTGATCAAAATGCAGGTGGGTAAAAAATACATGTGTAATTTCTTCAGGGCTGATATTTATCTGATTTAAAGAATTTGTGAGGTTATCAAAGCCGTGTAGATAAAAGTGCTTAAAGAATTTTTCACTTTGTTTATTTCCAATACCTGTATCAATTAGTATTTTTTTATCATCATATTCTAATAATAAACATCTCATGGCCCAAGAGCACATGTTATTGTTGTCCGCTGGATTTGTTTTTGACCAAATTGTTTTTGGTACTACACCAAACATAGCTCCTCCATCAAGTTTAAAGTTCCCAGTATTTATAACATGTATTTTCATAAACATAGTATATTGTAATATATAATTATTTATTAATTTTTTTTCATGAGAATACATTTTATTGCGATAGGAGGGGCAATTATGCATAGTTTAGCTATTGAGTTATTTAAAAATGGTCACCATGTAACAGGTTCAGATGATATAATTTATGATCCTGCTAGGTCAAATTTAAATGAGTATGGACTACTTCCAAAACATGAAGGTTGGAATGATTCTTTGATCACAGACAATTTGGATTTAGTTATTATTGGCATGCACGCGAAATTAAATAATCCTGAATTATTAAAAGCACAAAGAATTAATATCAAGATATTATCATTTCCAGAATTTATCAGTCAGTATTCTAAAAATAAAACTAGAATAGTAATTTCGGGTAGTCATGGTAAAACAACAATTACTTCGATGATTCTTCATGTTTTAAATATTAATAATATAGAAGCAGATTATTTGCTTGGAGCAAAAATTAAATCTTTTAGTAATTTAGTATGTTTAAAAAACAATAATTTAATTATTATAGAGGGGGATGAGTATTTATCTTCCCCATTGGATCGTAGACCAAAATTTACTCACTATAATCCACATGTTTTAGTGATTTCAGGTGTTGCATGGGATCACATTAATGTATTTCCAACTGTTCAAGCTTATGAAGACGCTTTCAAAAGTTTGATTAATTCTGTAACAAAATCAAAAGGTGATATTTATTATCATAAAAATGATAGTTTTTTATCAAATTATCTAAAACATAATGAGTATTCAAAATCTTATTCCCAACTTGAATATATTTTGAAGGACGATAAATTTTGTATTAAGTTTAATGATGAAATAATTCCATTAAAAATATTTGGAAATCATAATTTGCAAAATTTAGAGGCTGCTAAATTAGTATGTTTAAATCTAGGAATTTCCGAAAAAGTATTTTATCATTCAATAAAAAGTTTCGAGGGAGCAGATAATAGATTAAATTTAATTAAGAAATACATAAATAATAGCTGTGTTTATAGAGATTTTGCACATTCCCCTTCAAAGGTTCTAGCAACCGTTAATGCTGTCAAAACTCTTTACCCAAATAGATATTTAATTTCTTGTTATGAACTACATACTTTTAGCAGTTTAAATTCAGACTTTTTAAGTTATTATGAAAATGCATTTTCTAATTCAGATGAAGTATGGATATATATAGATCCTATTAAGCAAAAATTAAAAGGCATAACTAGTATTAATAGTTCTTTAGTATTTTCTTCCTTAAAACATAATCGTATTACCTTTATAAATAATAAGGAAAAACTTAAGTCATTATTGTTAGAATTTACTCCCTGTAATAATAATTTATTATTAATGAGTTCTGGGACTTTTTCAGGATTAGATTTAATTACTGCTTTAAGTAATTAACTGTTCATCGAGATTAAGAATTCTTCATTATTGAGTGTGCCTTCAAGTCGATCTTTAATAAATTCCATTGCTTCAATAGGTTTCATATCTGCAAGATGCTTTCTTAAAATCCACATTCTTTGTAATTTCTCCTTGCTAATTAATAGATCTTCTCTTCTTGTTCCTGAGCTAATTAGATCAATTGCAGGGTAAATCCTTCTATTAGAAATACTTCTATCTAGTTGCATTTCCATATTTCCAGTCCCTTTAAATTCTTCAAAAATAACCTCATCCATTTTAGAGCCTGTTTCTACTAATGCGGTTGCAATTATTGTTAGTGAACCACCATTTTCAATATTTCTTGCTGATCCAAAAAATCGTTTAGGTTTGTGTAATGCATTTGCATCTATCCCTCCAGATAAAATTTTTCCAGAGGCAGGCGCTACAGTATTGTATGCACGTGCAAGTCTTGTAATTGAATCTAGTAAAATAACTACATCATGACCACATTCAACCATTCTTTTTGCTTTTTCTAACACAATATTTGCTACTCTTACGTGTCTTTCAGCTGGCTCATCAAATGTTGATGCAATCACCTCTCCAGCAACCGTTCTAGCCATATCAGTAACTTCTTCAGGTCGTTCATCAATCAAAAGAACAAGTTGATATACTTCTGGATGATTAGCTGCTATTGCATTAGCTACTTCTTTTAACAATACAGTTTTTCCAGTCTTAGGTTGTGCCACTATAAGTCCTCTTTGCCCTTTTCCAATAGGTGAAAATAGGTCAATTAGTCTTGTTGATATTGTAGAGTTTTTTTCAACAATTTTAAATTTTTCTTCTGGGAATAAAGGTGTCTTATGCTCAAAAGCAACACGATCTCTAACAATACTAGGCTCTAGATTGTTGATTTTTATGACTTTTACAAGAGGGAAAAACTTTTCACCTTCTTTAGGTGGTCTAATTTCTCCAGTTACTGTGTCCCCAGTTTTTAGACCAAATAATTTTATTTGAGATTGGGATACATATATATCATCAGGTGAATTTAAATAATTATAATCCGAAGATCTTAGAAACCCGTATCCATCAGGCATTTTTTCTAGCACACCCTCCCCAATAACTTCAGATTCAAAATTATAATCAATTTCTTTTTTAACCTTATTATGTTTGTCTTCAAAATTTTTAGAACGATGTTTGTCCGAGTGTTCTTTTTTTTGTTTATCATAATCTTTTGAACTTTTATGATCTTTACTACTCGTTGTAGACGAGTTGTTGTCTTTTTTTATCACTCGTTGTTTTTTGCTTTTATTTATTTTTGGTAGTGGTTTAATTACTTTTTCATTTTTATTGTTAGGAGATGTAGCTTGTTTATCTAAAATTTGATAAATCAAATCCAATTTTTTGTAATTTTTAATTTCAGATATTTCTAATTCTCCTGCAATTTCTTGCAAGTTTTCTAATTTTTTCTTTTTAAGTTCTAATATATCATACATATAAAAAGGGGTTTAATTGCCGACTAATTTAATTACCAAAGATTTTTTAAAAGGGAAATTTCAATTGAGGCTTATTAGGATAATAGCACTGCAATTATACAACAATCTTTTAAATAATTATATATATTGCAAAAAAAATATATATGATTCAACGAATTCAAACTGTTTATCTTATAATTGGAACAATATCCTTACTAGTTGCATTTATTAAAATTCCTTTTTTTCATTGTGAAGATGTATTAAATTCAATCTTCGTTTTAAATCATTATCTGAGTATTTGTTTTTTTTTATTGTTATCTATCCTCACAGTTTTTTCATTTAAAAATAAAATAAGGCAGATTAAGCTAGTTTATCTGTTATCTTTTTTTTGTACATGTATTATATTGTATAATTTATATAATACTTTTAGCCATATTTCACATAATTTAAATTACTCCACTAACGTTTGTTCCTTTAATTTATTTTTTCTGCCATTTTTTTTGGCAGGCAAAATTTCTTATTATCTGGCTATTAAATCTATCAAGCGTGATAATGATTTGCTTGATTCGATTGATAGACTACGCTAATTTTGTTTTTGGACCTAGTTCAACTACACGGACATCAAAGATTTTTGAATTTTGAACTCTTAGTAATACAACAGTTCTTTTTTTATGAAAACCCTCTTTACCTGCTGATCCTGGATTAATATGTATTAGTTGATTTTTTTTATCAAACATTATTTTTAATATATGAGAATGACCACAAATATATAAGTCAGGATTAAATAATTGAATTTCGCTCTCAATTTCGTGACTATATTTTCCAGGATATCCTCCAATATGGGTCATTAATATCTTGACGTTTTCACATTTAAATTTTATTGTTTTTGGATAAATAGAACGTATCTTTTGTCCGTCAATATTTCCATAAACTGCTTTTACGTGATTTCTTTTAATAAAATTCTCTATTTCATCATTAAAACCAATGTCCCCTGCATGCCAAATTTCATCGCAATCTTTGAAAACATTGATAATTTGTTGATTTATAAACCCATGAGTATCTGAAATAATTCCAATTT
Source organism: Flavobacteriales bacterium TMED191 (assembly GCA_002171975.2). NCBI lineage: Bacteria > Pseudomonadati > Bacteroidota > Flavobacteriia > Flavobacteriales > Flavobacteriales bacterium TMED191. The sequence continues at coordinate 36,593 of NHIO02000022.1, read as the reverse complement.
TTTTCATTTTCTATTTATATTTGCTTGTCTAATTTATCATTATTTTTATAAAAAAATTATCATTAAATGAATCAAAATAGATATGTCATTCACCTCTCATATCTTGGTACCAATTATGGAGGTTGGCAAATTCAAGAAAATTCAAGAACTATACAAGGTGATATAATGAGTGGCTTAAAAATACTTCTAAACCAAAATATTGAACTCATAGTTGGAGTTGGAAGAACTGACGCAGGTGTCCATGCATCCAATTTTTTTGCACATTTTGATTTTAATGAGTTATTCAACATCACTGAATTAACTTATAAATTGAATAGGTTTTTGTCAGATAAAATTGTAATTCATTATATTAAGCCCATTTCAAAAAATTTTCATGCACGATTTTCTGCGGTTTCTAGAAGTTATGAATATTTAATTTGTACAGAAAAAAACCCTTTTTTGATCAATAGAGCATATTTTTTTTTTAAGAGGCTAAATTTAGATATTATGAATCAAGCATCCTCAATTTTAATAGGTGAAAATAATTTCAGTTCATTTTCGAAATCTAATAAGGAAAATACAATATGTTGTGTTAAATCTGCTGAATGGAATAAAAAAAAGGAAATAATTAGTTTTTCTATTGAATCTGACAGATATTTATATAATATGGTCAGATGTATTGTTGGTACATTAATTGACTTAGGACTTGAAAAAATTAATTTAAATCAATTTATTGACATAATAAAAAGTGGTGATCGAAAACAAGCAGGTATATCTGTGCCTGCACAAGGTCTCTATTTAGTAAATATCAGATATCCAAAAAATTTCTCTCTTGAAATCATTTGATTTAAAATTATTATTTAAGCTTATTCATTACGTAAAACCTTATAAAACACTGTTTGTGTTTACTATTTTTGTGTCTGTTTTATTTGGTATAATATCAACTCTTCGACCTATATTAATTCAGCATGCATTTGACAATTATATTGTATATAATAATTCACAAGGTTTTTTAAAAATAGTAATTGTCATTTTCTTATGTATATTGGTTGAGGCTTTTCTTCAATTTATATTTATTTATCGTTCAAATTATATAGCACAAACAATTATTAAGGAGTTAAGATTACAGGCGTTTTCTAAAATAATTAAATTACCTGTAAGATATTTTGACACCTCTCCAACAGGACAGCTTATAACAAGAGTGGTGTCTGATATGGAAGCTATATCTGCGGTTTTCTCACAGGGTCTTTTGGTTATTTTTGGGGACATTTTTAAAATGCTATTGGTGCTTTCTTTTATGTTCTTCATTAGCTGGCGGTTAACATTAATAAGTCTAATATGTTTTCCTTTTTTAATTATAGCCACAATTCTTTTTCAGAATTATATGAAATATGCTTTTATTGATGTAAGAAAATATCTTTCTAAGATTAATGTATTTGTATATGAGCATCTTGTTGGCATGTCTATTGTTCAAGTTTTTTCTCAAGAGAGTGAAACTTTTAAAAAGTTTAAGTCTTTGAATATTAAGCACCGAGATTCACATGTAAAAACAGTTTTATATTTTTCAATTTTTTTACCAATTGTAGATGTTTGTTCTGCAATTGCCATGGGACTTATAGTTTGGTATGGAGCTTTAAATATACTGTCTGAAGGTACAGTTACCGTTGGTGAAATTATTGCATTTATATTATTTGTTAACATGTTATTTAGACCCTTAAGAGCCATTGCAGATAGATTTAATGTTTTGCAAATGGGTGTTATAGCAGCAGCTAGAGTTTTTGAAGTGATTGAATTGCCAAATCAAGTTATTTTTAATAATTCATCATCATCTCCTAAAAGAATTCCTTCAAGTAGTATTAGTTTTAATAATGTAGTTTTTTCTTATAAAAAAGGGGAGGACGTACTTAATAAAATTAGTTTTTCAATTGACACTAATAAAACACTGGCGATTATTGGACCTACTGGTTCAGGAAAAACAACAATTATTAATCTTATTATGAAATGGTATGAAATTGACGAAGGTGTTATATCTATAAATAATAATAATATAAATGAAATCCCAGTTTCAGTATTAAGAAATAATATTGGTGTGGTGTTACAAGACACTTTTTTTTTAGCAGATACTTTAATGAACAATATTAAATTTTTTAATAATATTTCAAATAAAGAGGTTTATGATGCGGTTAAAAAAATAGGTTTAAAAGAATTTATAAATAAATTTCCCAAAAAATATGATTATATAATTGGTGAAAGAGGTGCTGGACTGTCAGAAGGAGAAAAACAATTAATTTCTTTTCTAAGAACTTACCTTTTAAATCCATCATATCTTATCTTAGATGAAGCAACCTCCTCTTTGGATCCTATCACAGAATCTTTGATTCAAAAATCAATTAAAACTCTTACACATAATAGAACATCTGTTATTATTGCTCATAGATTGTCAACAATTCAACATGTTGATAAAATAATTGTTTTAGAAAAAGGCTATATAATAGAGTCAGGTAGTCATGATGAATTAATGAAGATAAATGGTAAATATGCCAATTATTATTATCAGCAATTTATCAATGATTGATTTCTTTTTTTAATGCCATTCCAGTATGAGAGTTTTTTTTGATTAAATTTTTCGGAGTACCATTAAAAATAACTTGACCTCCTTTGTCACCTGCTTCTGGCCCCATGTCAATGATCCAGTCAACATTTTTAATAATATCTAGGTTATGTTCAACAACAATTACAGTGTTTCCATTATCAACTAATTTATCAAGTGCTTTAATTAAAATATTGATATCATGAAAATGTAATCCCTTTGATGGTTCATCGAAAATTAAAATGGATTTTTTGTTTTGTTTAGACAAGAAATGTCCTAGTTTTAGTCTTTGTAGTTCTCCAGAACTCATCGAATTAATAGCTTGTCCCATTTTTAAGTAACCTAAACCCACTTCTATTAAAGGTTGCATTTTTTTAGCAATTGTTGTTTGTTGATTTTGATTGAAAAAATCATAGCCTTCATCAATAGTTAAATTTAATAATTGATTAATATTTTTGTTGCAAAATTTAACTTTTAGTATATCTTCTTGGAACCTTGTGCCATTACAAACTTCACAATTAATTTTAATATCAGCTAAAAATTGCATTTCAATGTTCACATAGCCTTGTCCCTTACAATTGTTACAACGTCCACCATCTACATTAAATGAAAAATGCTTTGCACTAAAATTAAATAGTTTTGATTTTGATTGCGAAGCAAATAATAATCGTATACTATCATATGAGTTAATATATGTTATAGCGGTGGATTTAGAGGATTTTTTAATTGAATTTTGATCAACATAGTTTATTTCTTCAATATCTTCATATAGCGCCATTTCAATTGAATTACATTCTGGTTTTGCATATGAAAAGTCTTTTAATTTTCGTTTAACTGCAGGTAAAAAAATATCTTTAATTAGTGTGCTTTTTCCAGAGCCACTGACTCCTGTAATGGCTGTAAATAATTTAGTTGGTATTTCTACATTTATATTTTTTAAATTATTTTTTTTAATACCATTTATTTTTATAAAATTTACAGGTTTCCTTTGATTAGAAAATCTTGTAATTTGTTTTTCACGATTTATATATTGTAAAGTTATACTATTACTTTTTTTTGAATGAAAAGGTCCTGCATACATAATATTCCCACCCTTAGATCCAGCAAGTGGACCGATATCTATAATATAATCAGCTGCTTGAATAATATCCTTATCATGTTCGACGACTATTAATGTATTACCTAAATCTTTTAATTCTCTTAGTGTATGTAGTAGATTTTTTGTGTCTCGTGAGTGTAGACCTAGACTAGGCTCATCTAATACATATATTGATCCAACTAATACACTTCCAATAGATTTGGCAATATTTATTCTCTGACTTTCTCCGCCTGAAAGTGAACTGGATTTTCGATTCAATGTTAAATAACCTAGACCTAATCTAATCAATGATTCAGATCTTTTAGTAATTTCTTCTTTTATTTTCGTTATAATTTTTCCATCATGATTATTGACATTAATTTTTTTGATAAATTTCAATAATTCTTTAATTGGCAGATTTACTAAATGATGAATATTTTTATTGTTTACATATATATATTGTGTTGCAATATTTAATCGACTTCCTTTACATTGTTTACAACTAGATAGTCCTCTGTATTTAGAAAGCATGACACGATATTGAATCTTATAAGATTTTCGCTTTAAAAAATTGAAAAAATCTGATATTCCTTGTATATCCTTATTTCCATCCCATATAATTTTTTTTTCTTTTAAGGAAAGTTCTTTGTATTTTTTGTAGATAGGAAAGTTATATTTTTTCAAATTTTCAATAAGAGTATTTTTCCATTTGCCCATTCCACTACTAATCCATGGGTGTATAGCATTGTCATATAAGCTTTTTTGTTTATCTGGTATTACTTTGTCAATATCAATATCCATTACATCGCCATGGCCATTACAATTTGTACATGCTCCATAAGGATTATTGAAGTTAAATAATTCTTGACTTGGGGATTCAAATTGTATATTGTCTTCAATCATTTTGTCATTAAATGATTTCAATAATTCTAAATCTTGGTTGTACACAAATAAGTAACCATTACCTATGTTCATAGCTTTATTAAATGCCTCTTTTAATATAAATTCGAAATCATCAATTTTTTCAACAATCAATTTATCAATCACTAAATTGACATTATTTATATCCTCAGAAGTTTCATTAAGTTCAATGATTTTTTTATTTAATATCATTTGAGAGTAACCTTCTTCTTTTAAATAAGCAATTTTCCTAACAGGAATAGGACTGGATATAATAAATTTAGTATTAGTTTTTTGTTTAAATATAAATTGTTTAAAGTCCTCGAATTGAATTGGTTTTACTTCTTGTTTACTAGCTGGCGATATTACTCTTCCTAGTCTTTCGAATAAAAGAGTCAAATAATGATAAATTTCTGTTGACGTTCCCACTGTAGATCTTGGATTATTTGTACTTGTCTTATGCTCTAAAGCTATAGCAGGTGATAAGCCCTTAATTGTGTCAAACTCAGGTTTTTGATGATTATTTAAAAATTGTCTTGCGTATGATGATAGACTTTCTATGTATCTTCTTTGTGCTTCTGCATATATAGTGTCATATGCAAATGACGACTTTCCAGATCCGGATAAACCTGTAACTACAATAAGTTTATTCTTTGGGATAGAAACTGATATATTTTTTAGATTATTTAGTCGCGCACCCTTAATGATAATTTTATCCTTCTTGTTCATTTTTATGATGTCATGAAACAATATAATTTTTCCCCAATTAAAAAGCCAGCACTAAGAATTATTGGGTATACTAAAAATAACCATAAAAAATCAAATACTTGTAATGTGTTTGTTGAGTTTTTTACTCCAATGTCTATCATTTGATTATAAAAATCATACCACGTGGTTACGTTAATAAATTTCGCAAAAATATTAGCAATAATTGCAACAATTAAAATACAGTTTCCAGTTATTAAAAGTTTTGAAATCATATAAGTCAAATTTATTAAAAATATTTGTGTAAATAAGAACCATCTATATTATAAAAAATAAATTTTGTATATTTGCTTTATAATTAAATTATTTTGCCTATTAGACATATCTACTTATTTAAATTTATTAACTAAATAAGAAATTATATGTCAAAATATATGGTAAAAGATGAACTTTTAATTAGTTCATATATTCAGGGTTCTGAAAATTCACTAAACACTTTAATCAATCGTCACAAGTCTAAAATCATTTCCTTTATAATCTCCAAGGTTAAGGACAGAGCATTAGCAGAGGATATTTTTCAAGAAACCTTTTTAAAGGTAATAAATACATTGAAGAAAGGTAATTATAATGAAGAAGGTAAGTTTGTTCCTTGGGTTATGAGGATAGCTTATAATCTATCTATTGATTATTTTAGAAAAATTAGGAAAACTAAATTTGTAAGATCAAATAGTGAATTTGATATCTTTAATGTCATCAAGGATTCTTCTATGAGCAAGGAAGATGAAATGATTAAAAGTAGAATTATGTCAGATATTAGAAGTTTAATTAAGTATTTGCCATCTAAGCAAAAAGAAGTTTTAAAAATGCGTTATTATTCTAATATGAGTTATAATGAAATAGCAGATAATTGCAATATTAGTATTAATACTGCTCTTGGAAGAATGCGCTATGCATTAATTAATCTTAGAAAGATTATAAAGAAAAAAGGTGTAGCAATGTCTTTTGATTAGTTATTTATAATAATTATCATCAATGCTTCGTTTTTATTTTATTAAATAACTTTTGCCTATGGATAATTCTACTCATTTAACTAAAAAAAATAAATCTTTAATAACTGAATTTTTTGATACAGAAATAAAAAAAATTGAAATGACTTTGTTAGTGAATCAGCGTAATAATAGTAATATTATTGCCTACTCTAAGGCTGTTTATATTAACTCTAATGATGACGTTATTTTGTTAAATTGATTAACTTATTGTATTCAATTCACCTATGAAAGGAAAATCAAAATTGTCATTTATAATTGATACTTTGGATGATTTATATAGTAATCCTGATATTCCTCTTATTCATCATGATCCATATACATTACTTATTGCAGTATTATTATCAGCGCAGTGTACAGATGAAAGAGTTAATAAAGTAACACCTGATTTATTTAAATTAGCGAACACACCTTCAGATATGATGAAATTATCTGTTTCTGAAATTCAAGCTATTATCAAACCTTGTGGTTTATCTCCTACTAAATCAAAAGCAATTAGTAAGTTGTCAGAGATTTTAGTAAAAGAATATAATTCCGTTGTTCCAAGAACTTTTAATGAGCTAGAAAGTTTTCCTGGTGTTGGACATAAAACAGCTTCTGTTGTAATGACCCAAGCATTTGGTCTTTCAGCTTTTCCAATTGATACACATATTCATCGATTGTCGTATCGGTGGGGCATAAGTAGTGGAAAAAACGTTATGCAAACAGAAAATGACTGTAAAAGCTTTTTTCCAGAAAAATTATGGGGAAGATTACATCTACAAATGATTTATTTTGGAAGAGAATATTGCTCAGCTAGAAAGCACAATCCACATGTTTGTCCCATTTGTAAAGTTATTGGAAGAAAAACACTTTTTGATTAAAAAAATCTATATTGATTTATTACATTTGATATTATTATAATGTTATAAATATGACACATTTAAAAGAAGGTGATCAAGCGCCAAATTTCACTGGTTTAAATCAAGATTCTAATTCTATATCTTTAGTAGATTTTAAAAAAAAGAAACTGATACTATATTTTTATCCTAAAGACAATACGCCTGGTTGTACAGCAGAATCGTGCAATCTAACTCAAAATTACACTGAATTAATAAAGCAAGGATTTGATGTTTTAGGAATTAGTCCTGATAGTGCGAAGTCGCATATTAATTTTATTAATAAATTTAATTTGGCTTTTGATTTGATTGCTGACGAAGACAAGAGCATATGTTTACAATATGGAGTGTATGGCAAGAAAAAATTTATGGGAAAAGAATATGATGGTGTTCATAGAACTACATTTATAATTAACGAAAATCAAATAATTGAAAAAGTTTTTACAAAAGTAAATACTAAAAATCATGCTGAACAAATATTAGAATCCTACAAAAACAATAGTTATGAGTAAAGAATTAGATGCAAAAAAGAAAGCTTTAGCTTTAACAATGGAAAAAATTGATAAGACTTATGGTAAAGGAACCATAATGAAGTTAGGTGATGCTCCCATTATAGATGTAGAGGCTATATCTACTGGTTCAATAGGTATAGATTTGGCTCTTGGAGTTGGAGGATTACCAAAAGGTCGTGTTGTTGAAATATATGGTCCAGAATCGTCTGGAAAGACAACTTTAACTCTTCATGCAATTGCAGAAACACAAAAGAAAGGTGGAATAGCCGCTTTTATTGATGCAGAACATGCATTTGATCGTTTCTATGCTCAAAAACTGGGTGTTGATATTGATAATTTACTAATATCCCAACCTGATTGTGGAGAGCAAGCTCTTGAAATTGCAGATAATTTAATTAGATCTGCTGCAATAGATATATTAGTCATTGATTCAGTTGCTGCTTTAACTCCAAAAAGTGAAATTGAAGGGGAAATGGGTGAATCTAAATTAGGTTTACAAGCTCGTTTAATGTCTCAAGCTCTTCGAAAAATGACTGGGACTATTAGCAAGTCAGGTTGCATTTGTGTTTTTATAAATCAATTAAGAGAAAAAATTGGTGTTATGTTTGGTAATCCTGAGACAACTACAGGTGGTAATGCTCTGAAATTTTACTCATCTGTAAGGATTGACATTAGAAGAAGTACTCAAATCAAAGATGGTGATATTACTATTGGAAATAGGACAAGAGTAAAAATTGTTAAGAACAAAGTTGCTCCCCCTTTTAGAAATGCTCAATTTGATATTATGTATGGTGAAGGAATTTCAAAAACAGGTGAAATGATTGATTTAGGGGTCGAATATGGTATAATTGACAAAAGTGGATCTTGGTTTAGTTATAATGGTTCTAAACTTGGTCAGGGAAGAGAGTCCGTTAGAAAATTATTAAAAGATAATCCAGAATTATGTAATGAATTAGAGGAAAAAATTAAATCAAAATTTGACTAGACTAACATGCGGCTAATTATCATTTTTTTTTTAGTTATATTTTCTCAATGTAATTCGCCTAATAGCACATCAAATCTCACTTACTTAGATTCTCTTTCTTTTTTAATTCAAAAAGACTCATCAGATTTTAAAGTATTAAGTCAACGAGCCAAATTTTACTTAGATAATAATAATATACAATCAGCAAAATCAGATATTGATCAAGCCTATAGTGTTTTTAAGAATGATATAAATGTTTTACTGATTAAAGGAGATATTTATTTTGAGCTCAATGAAACAAGAATTTCAAAAAAATCATGGGAACGCTGTCTTAGTGTTGATCCAAATAAAATAGAATGTCGTATCAAATTGACTAATTTGTTATGCGCTGTAAGAGACACGAGCTGTAGGTCAATGATTGATACATTAGCTCAGTTACAAAATGGTATTGTATCTACTTCAATTATTGTTTATTTAAAAGAAATGAAAGAATATGACTTAGCTCTTAGGTTGTTGAACAATCTTTTAGAGGAAGATACAGTAGATAAGGAGGTGTTATATTTAACATCTTTAATTTATAGTGACACTACAAGTACCAATAGATTTTTCGATAGCGAATTATCTGAAAAATACTTCAAAGAAATTATTGCTAGATATCCTAGTGATTCTCAAGTTTATTACAACTTTGGTAAACATAAGCAAAACATGTCTCAATTCAGTTTAGCATTGGATTTGTATAATAAAGGAATTAAGTTAAACCCAAATTCTATGCAGACATACTATAATATGGGATTTTGCGAACTTGAATTAAATAATTACCCTCAAGCAATTAATCATTTTTCTTCTGCAATTTCGATTGACAATTCTTTTTTAATTGCATATCATGCACGAGCTTATGCATATACTTTGAATGGCGATTATAAGCAGGCTCAATCGGACTGGAAGAATTGTCTAATGATTAATCCTTCATATATCCCCGCAATAGAGGGCTTAAGTAGTAGGTAGTTTATTTTTTTGTCTCTTCAACAAGAGATTTAAATATTTCTTTGTGATTCATTGCTAAATCAGCTAAAACTTTTCTGTTAATTTTGATGTCCTTTTTTTTAAGAAGGCCCATGAACTCCGAATAAGACAGTCCGTATTCTCGAACCCCTGCGTTTATTCTTTGTATCCATAAAGCTCGAAAATTTCTTTTATTTACTTTTCGATCTCTATAAGCATACGATAATGCTTTTTCCACAGCATTCTTGGCTACTGTAAATACATTTTTTCTCCTCCCAAAGTAACCTTTAGCTTGTTTTATTATTTTTTTTCGTCTTGCTTTTGCAGCAACAGAATTAACAGATCTTGGCATAGTTTTTATTTTTTTTGTAAGCAGTGATCATTGAAGATGCTTAAAACTGATTACATGGTTATATTTTTATTTCATCGATAATTGTTGTTTTACATTTTTCAAGTCAGATTTATCTACTAAGCCAGTATTTGTTAGTCTACGTTTTTGTTTAGTAGTTTTTTTAGTTAAAATATGACTTTTAAATGCGTGCTTTCTTTTAACTTTTCCCGAGCTAGTCACAGAAAATCTTTTTTTTGCACTTGAATTTGTTTTCATTTTTGGCATAACTATATATTTTATTTTTTTAATATTGGCGATATTAGCATAATCATTCTTTTACCTTCTAATTTTGGTAATTGATCTACTTTTGCTTTTTCTTCTAAATCTTGAGCCAACTTTAATAGCAAAATTTCACCACGTTCTTTATGGATAATTGCTCTCCCTTTGAAAAAAACATAAGCCTTTAATTTACACCCATCATCAATAAACTTCTTAGCATGATTTAGTTTAAAATTATAATCATGTGTATCAGTGTTAGGACCAAATCTAATCTCCTTCATTACTACTTTAGCAGTTTTTGACTTTATCTCCTTTTGTTTCTTTTTTTGCGAGTAAAGAAACTTGCTGTAATCAATTATTTTGCAAACTGGTGTATCAGATTTGGCAGATATTTCTACTAAATCTAAACCTAGTCCTTTGGCAAGATTTAGTCCCTCTTCTTTTGAACAAACTTTATTTTCAACATTATCGCCCACTAATCTTATTGTCTCAGCTAAAATAAAATTATTTATTTTATGGGGGTTTTCTTTTTTTATTCTCCAGGGTCTACGTCCTTTATTTCTTTTTCTTAATGCTATAACTTTTTATTTTAATTTATACTAATTTTTTTGCAATTCAGTTTCAATTTTAGCTTTAATAAGATCAATAAATTTATTTTGACTCATTGAACCAAGATTGGTACCTCCATGTTGTCTTATAGATAATGAATTTTTCTCAATTTCATTGTCACCTATTATAACCATAAATGGTATTCTATTTAACTCCGCATCTCTTATTTTTTTACCGGTAGTTTCATTTCTATCATCTATGCGACCGCGAATATCGTAATTTTTTAGAGAATTTAAAAGTTTTCCACAGTATTCGTTATGTTTTTGGCTGATTGGTAATATAATTATTTGTTCAGGCGTTAACCAAACAGGAAAATTTCCTCCTGTGTGTTCAATGAAAAGAGCAATAAATCTTTCAAGAGATCCAAATGGTGCTCTATGAATCATTACAGGTCGATGCATTTTATCATCAGAACCCTTATATTCTAATTCAAATCTTTCAGGTAAATTATAATCTACTTGAATCGTGCCGAGTTGCCATTTTCTTCCTAATGCATCCTTTACCATAAAATCTAATTTTGGTCCGTAAAAAGCTGCTTCCCCATATTCTACAATGGTCTCTAATTTTTTATTTTTTGTTGCTTCAATAATTGCTTTTTCAGATAAATCCCAGTTTTGGTCACTCCCAATGTAATTATCTTTTTTATTTGGATCTCTTAGAGAGATTTGTGCTACGTACTCAGTTAGATTCATAGCTTTTAGAATATATAATACAAGATCAATAACATTCTCAAATTCTTCTTGTAATTGTTCAGGTAACACAAAGATATGAGCGTCATCTTGTGTAAATGCACGCACTCTAGTTAATCCATGTAATTCTCCACTTTGTTCATATCTATATACCGTACCAAATTCTGCAAATCTAATTGGTAAATCTTTATATGATCTTGGTTGTGCCTTATATATTTCACAATGATGTGGACAATTCATAGGTTTTAAAAAAAACTCTTCATTTTGGTTGGGAGTTTTAATGGGTTGAAAAGAGTCTTCACCATATTTATCATAGTGCCCCGAACACACATACAAATCTTTTGAACCAATGTGAGGAGTTACAACTGGTTGATATCCATGATTTACTTGAGTGTTTCTCATAAAGTCGATTAGTTTGTCTCTTAAATATGCTCCTTTTGGTAGCCATAGTGGTAAACCTTGACCAACCTTTTGAGAAAACATAAAAAGACCCATGTTTTTTCCAATTTTTCTGTGGTCTCTTTTTTTTGCTTCTTCGTAGTTTATTAAGTATTCATCTAATTCTTTTTTCTTTGGAAATGTAATGCCATAAATTCTTGTCAATTGTGTCTTTGTCTCGTCCCCTCTCCAGTATGCTCCCGCAACATTGATTAATTTAACAGCTTTTATAAAGCCCGTGTGCGGAATATGTGGTCCTTTACATAAATCAGTAAAATTACCTTGTTGATAAAAAGTAATATCACCATCTGATAAGTTTTTAGTTAATTCAAGTTTATAATTGTTTTCCCTTTTTGAAAAAAAATCTAGAGCTTCTTTTTTTGAAATTGGACTAAAAGTAAAGTTGTTTTTTTGTTTTGCTAGTTCGATTATTTTACTTTCAATTTTTGGAAAATCTTCAGAAGAAAATGACATGTTTTTTGAAAAATCGATATCATAATAAAATCCATTTTCGATTGGTGGACCTATTGCAAATTTAGCATCAGGATAATAGTACTGTATTGCTTCAGCTAATAAATGAGCACTAGAGTGCCAAAATGTCGATTTTCCATCCTTATCCTGCCATGTTAATAATTCAAGGTTTATTTTTTCTTTAGAATTTATTGGTTTTGTTGCATCAACTACTTTCCCATTAATTTTTGCAGCAAGTACATTTCGGGCTAATCCTTCACTTATACTTTTTGCAATATCTAAGGACGTTGTTCCTTGAGTAAATTTTCTTATGCTTTTGTCTGGAAATTCAACAGTTATCATATGTTTTATATATAAAAGAATTTAAAGATAATTATTTTTTAAGTAATCGGATTATATTTTATGTTTGGATTATCCCTGTTTTAAATTCTTCAATAGGTTTATTATTTGAAATTTCAATCCCTTTTGAAATATATTGTCTAGTTTCTTTTGGATCGATAATTTCATCTACCCACATTCGGGATGCCGCATAATAAGGAGTCATTTGATTTTGATATTTTTCATTGATTGATTTAAATAATTTTTCTTTTTCTAATTTACTTAATGCTTTACCATCTTTTTTTAATTTATTTTCTTCAAGTTTTAAAATTACCTTAGCAGCTTGTTCACCTCCCATGACGGCAATTTGTGCAGTTGGCCATGCTAAAATTAAATTTGGATCATATGCCTTACCACACATAGCATAATTTCCAGCCCCAAAGGAGTTTCCTATGATTACAGTGAATTTTGGCACTACACTATTTGCCATAGCATTTACCATTTTCGCCCCGTCTTTAATGATACCATTATGTTCTGCTCGAGAACCAACCATAAATCCATTTACATCTTGTACAAATAATAATGGGATACCTTTTTGATTACAGTTCATTATAAATCTTGCTGCTTTGTCAGCGGAATCTGAATAGATTACACCACCCAGTTGCATTTCACCTTTCCCATTCTTTACTATTGAACGTTGGTTAGCAATTATTCCTACTGCCCATCCATCAATTCTAGCATAGGCACAGATTAATGTTTTTCCATAACTTGCTTTATATTCTCTTAGAAAGCTGTCGTCAACAAGTCTTTCAATGATTTCTTTCATATCGTATTGTTGGCTACGATCTTTTGGTATAATACCATATATATCATTTAAACTTTTTTTTGGTTCCTTGGATTCTATTCTAGAGAAACCTGTCAGGGAGCCATTTCTAGTAGATTTTATCAGGTCTCTAATTAAATGTATAGCTTCTTCATCATTTTTGCATTTATAATCTGTTACTCCTGAAATATCACAATGTGTATCTGCGCCTCCTAATTTTTCATTATCTATATTTTCTCCAATAGCAGCTTTAACTAGGTGTGATCCAGCTAAGAATACACTTCCTGTTTTTTCTACGATTAAAGCTTCATCACTCATTATAGGTAAATAAGCACCTCCTGCTACACAACTACCCATAATTGCAGATATTTGGCTTATACCATTTGCAGATATTTTTGCATTATTTCTGAATTGTCTTCCGAAATGATTTTTATCAGGAAATATTTGGTCTTGTAACGGTAAAAAAACTCCGGCACTATCTACTAAATAGATAATTGGTATCTTGTTATTGATACATATTTCTTGAGCTCTTAAATTTTTTTTTGCGGTCATGGGAAACCAAGCACCGGATTTTACAGTTGCATCATTTGCTACAACAATGCAGTTTTTTTCATTAATTAGACCTATTACAACAATTACACCAGCTGCAGGACACCCACCATATTCTTCATAGAGGTCGTTAGCAGCAAAACTGCCAATTTCAATGTAAAATGAATTTAAGTCTAAAATTTTCTTAATCCTTTCTCTTGCAGTTAATTTACCTTTTTCATGTTGTTTTTTAATATTAATTTCACCACCACCTAACTCTATAATATGTTTTTTTTGTTTCATACTTGAGACTAGCAATTTCATATTATCTTCATTTTTATTAAAAGCAATGTCAATTATTCTCTTCATATGTTAAATATACTATAATTGAAATTAAGTATTTATGTATTTTTTGGCATCCGGGCCTAAATTAAATATTAAATCAATAATACTTAAGTTAGAAATAAACTTTTCTCCAAAAATTTGATCATAAGTCTCTAAATGTTTAGGGATATTTATTTTTTCTCTTAGGTCAATATAATTATCGGAATAATTGTTTTTATATGTTTTGGTGTAGTTAACTTTTTTTTTCAACTCCAATTGATTGATGCAGTAATTAATAATTAGATTATTTAAATCTACTAGATAATTACATTTAGAATTTATTAGTTTTTTGATGTCATCAAAATAATGTATGAAAAAAGGAGCAGATCCATAAGATGATTTAATACTCATAATATGTTTCCTTTGCCAATCCTGATTTGCAATTTTTATATCTCTCATTATTACTTTTGATTTTCTTTTAATTGGAACAGTCAGCAAAATAGTCCCATTAGAACCTAATATAGTTGTCCTATTTCTATTACTATGTCTTTTGTAATATTCATATATATCAATATATAAGCCAGGAAATGATTTTAAGGACCTAAAATAGTTAATTGTTGGGAAATAAGATGAATTTAACACAACAGACATATTTTAGTTTTTTCTAGCCCGATATCGATTTATCAGTTTAATTATTAAAATAAATACTAAAAAATGTATTGCATAAGATTTAGTGGGATTCCTCATTGTAGTAAATAACTTTTCCCATCTAATTACACCTATTTTAGATTTAATACCTTTCTTATTGAGAGCATTATAATTGAGACTTAACCATGTGAATATTGGTTTGCCAACTACATGATTTTCTGGAACAAACCCCCAGACCCTTGAATCTTCAGAATTATGTCTGTTATCTCCCATCATCCAATAATAATTCATTTTAAATTCATATTTATTTGTCAATTCTCCATTAATAAAGAATTGATTTTGTTTTATTTCAAATAAATTATTTTCATAATCTTCAATAATTTTTTGGTAAAAGTGAATATTTTCTTCATTTAAATTTATTGTATCACCCTTTTTGGGAATATATATTGGACCGTAGTTATTAGATGTCCAGCTATTATTTAGACTTTTTGGAAATAGATTTTTTGTATTTTCTTTTTCATAAAAAGCAAACCATTTCTGGAGTTTATTTTCTAGCACCTTTTTTTCTTCTTTGGTAATAAAAACAATAAATTCACCGGTACTTTTTAAAAATCTATTTTTGTATTCTCTTTTCTTTTTTTGATCTACTTTTATGAATTCCACGTAATTTTTATTTGACACATAACTTCCATAAGATTCTATGTCATTTTCAATTAATAAGTTTTCTAATTTTTTTGTCACACTTGGCTGGATAAGTTGATTAGTATTATTTGGACGAATCCAGTATTGGAATTGTGTTTGTATATTTTTCGATAGGACTTGTTTTTCGCTATTTATATAAACATCTTTATTTATAATACTGAGAGTGTCTCCAGCTATTCCGACACACCTTTTAACATAATTCATTTTTTTATCAAATGGAATCTCCTCATTTATTGTGTCTACTGGAAAATTAAAAACTACAATATCATTATTTTTAATAGTTTGAAATCCAGGTAGTCTATTATATCCTAATTGTATTAGCTTAGAATAAGAGGGGGTATTGATAGTCCCGGGTATTTTTTGATGCATAAAAGGCAGAAAAAGTGGAGTGTTTGGGATATTTGCTCCATAATGCATTTTGCTTACTAATAAAAAATCGCCCACAAGCATGCTCTTCTCCATTGAAGAGGTAGGAATAGTAAAGGGTTGAATAAAGAAAACATGAATAATTGTAGCAGCAATAATGGCAAAAGTAATTGCTTCTTCCCATTCATCATTTTTTGAAATCTTACGATCCTTTTTTTCAGTATAGGGCCAATTAATAAACTGAAAGTAATAGTAATCTATTATAAAAAAAACTATAAAATAAAACCAATTTAACCAGTTTGCATTAGTTGCAGATACTGTGATCCATAATGCAATTACATATAATGTGATGTATGCAAAACAGCTAATAAATTTTTTACGGTATTCTAATGATTTAACAATTCGCCATAAGAATAAGCCTCCTAATTTTAAGAATATTGAACCTATATATATTATCACTAAAAATATTAAAAATTGTTTTACTTGTTGTATAGAAATAAAAAAACTAAATAGACTAGTAAGTATAGCAAGACCAATAGCAATATTTTTGAATTGATGGTCCTTGAAATAAATTAGGTAAATGATTACAATATATATTATTAAGGAAATAAAAAACATAAATTATAATTTATTAATTAAATCTTGCATTGTAAATACTCCAGTTTTATCTCTTATGTATTCTGCAGCTAATATAGCTCCTTTCGCAAAACCGTCTCTATTATGTGCTGTGTGTTTTAATGAAATTGTATCTTCTTTAGATAAATACTCTAGATTATGTTCTCCGATTACATTTCCGATTCTTTTAGATACGATAGGTGTTTTTTGCTTATTATTTAAGTTGTTTGTCATATTTTGAATCATTAACGCCGTCCCACTTGGAGCATCTTTTTTAGATTTATGATGGGTCTCTGTTAATTCAATTTTATAATTTCTAGATTTTGTTAATTGTGTTAATAGTTCAGTTGTTTTTAGAAGAATATTTACTCCTATACTGAAGTTTTCAGCATAAAAGAAAGTTCCATTATTTTTTTTGCAAAATAATTGAATTTGTTTCATGTGATTCAGCCATCCAGTAGTTCCTGATACTACTGGAACATTATTTTCAAGACAAAGAGAAATATTTTTAAATGCATGTTGCGGTTGTGAAAATTCAATTGCGACATCAATTTCAGAAATAGAACTTTTATTTAAGTCCGTAGGGTTTTTACTATTAATTTTCATTCCAACAGTATGTCCCCAATCTACTGAAATTTCTTCAATTTTTTTACCCATTTTTCCATATCCAATAATGCCAATTACCATATTTTAAAATTTATATGCAACAGAAATATTTAAACCATTTAATTTTGATTCTGAATCAATACTGTTTAAATATAGTGATAAATTGTTATTTATATTGTAGTTAGTTAAATGTGCGTCAACTGAAGCGTCTACAATATTTAGTACATATAATAGTAAAAACAATAGTGCTGATAAATCACGTGAATTTTGATGGTAATCTTTCAATGTCAATAAATTATTATCGCTATAATTATCAAAATTATCAGTTGTATTTATATCACTATCTATTCTATTTAAATAGGCGGTTCTATAATTTTTATAATTTTTATTGTGTTTATTCATTAAATATGCAGTTACACCCATAGCAGTATATATAATTGGTACTTTCCATATTTTTTTGTTATAAATTTGCCCTAAACCAGGGCAAGCCGCAGATAGTAGAGTGGCTTTTTTGAAGTTATTTTCTATTTCTAAATTTAAATCATTTTGCGCAATGCTTAATTGATTGTTTACAATGATTATGGTCAAAAAAATAACTTTAAGAAGAGTAGAGTAGTTGAATAATTTCATCTAATTTTTTTTCTGATTTAAAAGGTATTTCAATTTTTCCATTTCCGTTTTTAAGAATTTTCAGTTTAATTTCCTCATTAAAAAAATCTGATAGATTATTTTCAATCTTTTTATAATGAATTGATAAATTATCATCAGTTAAACGTGTTTTGGAAACAGTTAATTTATTGTTTTTAACGATTTTTTCAGCATCCCTTACCGATAAATTATCTTTTATGATTGTTTGATAGATTTCTAGCTGTATAGTTTGATTTTCAATATTCATAATTGCTTTTGCATGACCCATAGTGATCATTTTATCTCTCACACCAGCTTGAATAATCGGATCCAATTTTAATAATCTTAAATAATTACTTATTGTTGATCTGCTTTTACCAATTCGCTTACCTAATGTATCATGGGTTAAGTTATAGTTTTTTATCAATTGCTCTAGACTTAATGCAATATCCATAGGGTCTAGATTTTGACGTTGTATATTTTCTACAAGTGCAACAGCGAGCATATTCTTGTTCTGAATATTTTTGATAAAAACTGGGATTTCTTTTAAACCAATTAATTTTGCTGCTCTTAATCTTCTTTCCCCAGAAATAAGTTCAAATTTATTGTGTGTATTTTGTCTAACGGTAATAGGCTGTATAAGACCATATGTTTTAATCGAATTAGCTAGTTCAGTAATTTCTATTTTAGTAAAATTGGTTCGTGGTTGAAAAGGATTTTTTTCAATTAAGTCAATATTAATTTTTTTGGTAGTACTTATGTCTTTTTGATTATTAAAAATTGAAGCCAGTCCTCTTCCAAGTCGATTTTTATTATTCATGTTTGGTGTCTAGAGTTAATGAGTGTTTATTAATAAATTCTTTTGCTAGGTTTAGGTAATTTATTGCACCTCTACAATTTGCATCATATTTGATTATGCTAGTTCCATAACCTGTTGCTTCACTTAGTCTTACATTTCTTTGTATAATAGTATCAAATACTATTTCTCCAAAATGCATTTTTACTTCTTCGATTACATTATTGGATAATCTTAGTCGAGAATCATACATTGTTAGCAATAAACCATCAATTGATAGATCTGGATTATGTAGGTTTTGTATTTGTCGAATAGTATTCATTAATTTACCTAGTCCTTCAAGCGCAAAGTATTCACATTGAATAGGAATAATTAGTGAGTCTGATGTGCTAAGACAATTGACTGTTATTAATCCAAGCGATGGGGGACAATCTATTATAATAAAATCATAATCATTTTGTATTAATTTTAATTGTTTCTTTAGCATATATTCTCTTTCTGGATGATTGACTAATTCAATCTCCGCGCCAACTAAATCAATATTCGATGGAATAATATATAAATTAGGTGAGTCAGTTTTTATGATTGTATTTTTTATTTGAACGGTGTTTTCAATAACTTCATAGATAGATTTTCGATCTTCTTTTGTAGTTATATCAATACCAATTGCAGATGTTGCATTTGCTTGTGGGTCCGCATCAATTAAAAGAATTTTTTTTTCTAAAACTCCTAAGCTAGCTGCCAGATTTACCGCAGTTGTAGTTTTTCCAACCCCTCCTTTTTGATTTACAATAGATATGATTTTCCCCATTTATTAATATCTTAATTATTAATATCTAATATCATGATTTTTTAGTTCTTTAGATAAATAAAAACAATTATTTTTTCAACATTGTTGAAAACGCTATATTTGTAGATATGATCAATCTAAATTACTTTTTAATTTTTGCTCTAGGGAATTTAGGAGAATATATTAATGAGTGGTTTTTTTTGTTTTTCATTTCTCTTTTTTTTTCTATTCTTTTTTTACAGTCAGGTATTGATAAAATTATATCATTTTCAGGAAATTTAAATTACTTTAAAGATCATTTCAAGAAAAATTTTTTCAGTAAACAAGTTAAATTATTATTAATCCTTATTACATTATTAGAATGTATTACCGGTGCTTTGTTTGTGCTAGTTTTATTTATGTTGATTAATGTAGGTCCTGATTCAGGTTTTATTGTTTTAGGTTTAGATTATTATTTTGTTGCTATTTGGTTTACTCTAATTACATTGTGTAGTTTGTTTTTAGGCCAGAGATTAGCTAATGATTATATAGGTGCTGTTAATTTGGGTATTTATTTCTTGATTGCCTTAATAGGCTTGTCTTTTCCGGTATTGTATTTACAATTATCGTAGCCAAATAAATTATTTTCTTTTATTATATTGTCAACATATGTTGGCACCATTTTTTCCCATCCTTTTTTATCTTGTCTAATCATTTTCAGTATATGTCTTGAAAAGATATTTAAATAATCTTTATTATAGTCCTTTAGGTCAATAATTCGTTTATTAAATACAAAGAAATCATATAGTGGTTTAATACGCGGTTGGATAGATAAGTTTTCACTTGTTTGTAGTTCGCTTTGCTCTTCGGGCTTATAAGGATAAACATATACTTTAATATCTCGATTAAACATTTTTCCTATTCCCTCTAATATACCTCCATTTAAATGTCTGTAAAATTTTGCGTCAAAAATTTCTTTTAAGTTAGGTACTCCTAAAATCACACCTAGTCTTTCATCAGTGAAGCGTCCAAAATAATCTAATAATTTATAATACCGTTGGTAGTTGGAAATCATAACAGTTTGTCCTATTGAGCATAAAACATCTACACGATCTAAAAAATCTTTTTCGTTAATACCACCTTCAGCTTTTAAATTGTTTAATGTTATTTCAAATAAAACTTGGAGATTTTCTTCTGTAACTTTATTTTCTTTAACAAATTTATTAAATCCATTTTTAATCATGTCAATATTGACTTTTGTGACAGGTCTAAAACTGCCTCTCAGAGTCAATATATTTTTCTTATATAGTACATCAGAGGGCTGCATATTGTTGCCATCAGGACCAAATATAACAGCCTCTGTCATTTTGTTTTTCACAAGTAGTAAACTAAGAAGACGATTATCGATATTTTTGAAATTTTCCCCGTTCATTTGTACCATGTCAATTTCTACTTGTTTCCGAGTTAAATTGTCATATAAACTTTGAATAAATTTTTCTGGCGAATTATGACAATAAAAGCAAGCATACATTAGATTTACACCCAAGATTCCGACTGTTTCTTGTTGTTGTCTTGCTTCATGCTCGTGTAGTCGAATATGAATAATAACATCATTTGGATTTTCATTTGCATTTAGTTGAAATCTTACTCCCATCCAACCGTGACCGGGTTGTTGGTCATCATATTTAGTTGTAGTTATTGTATTTGCAAATGAAAAGAAAGATTTGTGAGGATGTTTTTTTCTATCTAATCGTTCTTTAAGTAAAAGATATTCGCGATCAATCATTGTTTTTAATCTTGATTTACAAACATATCTTCCAGACTGTTCTTTGCCATAAATAGCATCACTGACATCCATATCATATGCAGACATTGCTTTTGCAATTGTTCCAGATGCACCACCAGATCTAAAAAAATGCCTAACAACTTCTTGTCCAGCACCTATTTCAGAAAATGTGCCATAAATATGCTCATCAAGATTTATATTTAATGCTTTTTGTGCTGCACTTAGTATTACATTTTCCATGTAAAAAAGTTTAATTATTACAAATTTATGTTAGTTTGTGTAAAAAGAATAAAAAAATCTCATTTATTATATGCAAATTAAAGTAAAATTTTTAGGAACAGGAACTTCTCAAGGTGTACCGATGCTCGGATGTACTTGTCAAGTATGCAAGTCAAATAATACAAAGGACAGTAGGTTGCGAAGTTCTATTTTAATTTCAATTGATAGTTTTAATATT
Source organism: Flavobacteriales bacterium TMED191 (assembly GCA_002171975.2). Lineage (NCBI taxonomy): Bacteria > Pseudomonadati > Bacteroidota > Flavobacteriia > Flavobacteriales > Flavobacteriales bacterium TMED191. Next base: position 14,757 of record NHIO02000022.1, on the reverse strand, counting down.
TTAATTGATATTGGTCCTGACTTTCGCTATCAAATGTTAAGAATTAATTGTAAATCGGTTGATGCTATTTTATTTACTCATCAACATAGAGATCATACAGCGGGTATAGATGATTTACGTCCTATATACTATAAAAATAAAAAACCAATTTCCTTATTTGCAGAGAAGTTTGTTTTTGATCAAATTAAATCAGATTTTCACTATTTATTCGGTACTAAAGATTATCCTGGAAAGCCTAAGTTTAAATTAAATGTAATTAAAAATAGTTCTTTTCTAGTTTCGAAAATTTTGGTAACTCCAATTAGAGTAATGCATTATAAGTTACCAGTTTTTGGTTATAGAATTGGAGACTTAGCTTATATAACAGATGCAAATTACATCGAGGAAAGAGAAAAAGAAAAATTATTTGGGATAAAAGTGTTAATAATTAATTCCTTACAAAAAGATAAGCATATTTCGCATTATAATTTAGACGAGTCATTAAATTTAATAGATGAAGTAAAACCTCAAAAGGCTTATTTAACTCATATTGGTCATGGTATGGGACTACATAGTCATGTTAATAAAGAATTGCCAAAGAATGTTTATTTAGCTTTTGATAATTTAGAAATTATTTGTAGTTAAAAGCTTATAGCTTTTTTAATTGCAATTAGTTTTGTTAAAAGAGATTTTAATTGATCAGTCTTTAGCATGTTAGAACCATCAGAAAGAGCTTCTTTAGGATTAGGATGTGTTTCAATAAATATTCCATCTGCACCTGCAGCTATTGCAGCAGATGCAATTGTGTCAATAAATTGAGGAGTTCCTCCAGAAACCCCTTTTGTTTGATTCGGTTTTTGGTTGGCATGAGTTGCATCAATTACAACCGGACAATTATTCATTTTTAGTATTGGAATATTTCTCATGTCTACAATTAAATTTTCATATCCAAATGAATTCCCCCTCTCAGTTAAAATGATTTTTTTATTATTTAAAGTGGTGATTTTGTCTACAATAAATTTACATGATTCTCCAGAAAGAAATGGTCCTTTTTTAACATTGACATATTTATTGGTTTTTGCAGCAGTAATTAACAAATCTGTTTGTCTACATAAAAATGCAGGAATTTGTATTATATCCAGAATACTTGATGCTTTCATTATGTCCCCTATACTGTGTACATCGCTAGTAATTGGTACTGATAATTGAGTTTTTATATTTTGAAGGATTTTTAAACCCTCTTCTATTCCAGGTCCTGTAAATGAATTTATTTTAGAACGGTTAGCCTTCTTATATGAAGCTTTAAATATAAATGGAATATCTAGTTCAGAAGTAATTTGTTTTATCTCGTTGGCAATTTCAAACGTTATTTTTTCATTTTCAATAACACAAGGACCAGCAATTAGAAACAATTTTTTTGAATTAAGAGTTTTTTCTAATGATATCATTTTATTAATATAATTTGTAATTAAATTATTGCATCTTTGTTAAGATATTAATTTTATTTAACCTATGCGTAGGCTATCACATTTTATTATAATAGTTTTTTGTTTTTTGATAAGTTTTTATTCATGTAAAAAATATCAGTTAGAACTAAATGATTGGTCTCCTGAATTGATTTCTCCTATTATTAATGCAACTATTACAATTGCGGATTTAATCCCTGAAAGAGGTACTACAGAGTATGATCAAAATAATTTAATACACTTAGCATTTCGTAGTGATAGTATATATGTTCTACCTTCCAGCCTAATACAAGATATTACTGGTCTTAATATTGATACATTGATTTTGCTAGAAGAACTTGTTATAAATGCTCAAAGTAATCCAACAGTTGCTGCATTAATAAATGCGTCAGGTCTTGAAGTCCCTTTTCCAGATTCACAAGAAATACCAGGTGTCGTCTTTAATTTATTTAATGCTGATATTTTGGAACCCTTTGATTTTCAATTTGATGAGTTTAGTGATGCAGTATTTAATTCTGGTCAATTAGAAATTTCAATAACAAATAATTTACCTGTTACAATAGAAACAGTTGAAATCAAAATAATGCCAGCCCCAGAAATTGAATGGCAAGTTGATATATTTGAACTGAATCCTGGAGAAGTCTATACTTCTAGTATTGATTTATCTGATCTTGTTATTGAGTCTAGTAATAGTATAACTCTTTTAATAGAAACTTTACAAATTGAAAATGTTGGTGCAGACATGGTGCAACTAACTCCCGCAACTGGTTTTGACGTATCGTTTAGTATAAATGATGTTGGTTTCGATAATATCACACTTCCTTTAGGTGGAGATACAGTCGATGTTGATTTAGCATTATTTGAAGATTTTGACAGTGGTCTTATTCTAGAGGACCCACAGTTTACTCTAAAGGTTAAAAACCCATATGGATTATCTGGCAGTATTGATGGTGACTTATTTGCATATTCTCAGGATGGTATAGAGGAGAGTTTGACAGTTGATTTAGATATTCAACCAAATAGTGAAAGTTCGATTACATATTATAGAGATGAAATCGGTGATATTATTGCATTACCCCCTCAATTACTTGCATACGAAGCTTATGCTAGTCTTAGTTTTACTTCCACTGATATATCTAGTTCAGAATCTTTACTTCTAGGTGTTGATATTGATTTTCCATTAAGTGTAAATGCTGCTAATTTAAGTTTAAAAGACACTATTGTTTTTGATGGCATTAATTACGACTTGTCACAGATTAATAGAGTGCTTCTACATTATAATCTAGTTAATGGCTTCCCACTAGGTACAGAATTTAATTTAGTTTTACATGATTCATTAAATCCAGGAGTCAATTTGGACACACTTGAGTTTACAGATATTAATAATAGCTTTAATAATATTATTAATCCAGCTATTGTTGATGAATTTGGAGAAGTTGTTTCAACAGTTCTTTCATCAGGTTTTTTATCTTTATCAGATACAGAAATAAATAACTTACTCGGCTCTAATAAAATAATTATTGATGTAACACTCAGTAGTTATGGCTTTCAAAATAAAGATCAGTATGTGAAAATTTATTCTGATTATGAATGTTTATTTAAGGTTGGCTTGGAAACAGAAATCAACATAAATTAAAAATGAAAAGTAGGAGTATTTTATTTGGTTTTTTATTTGTTTGTTTGTTTTTAAGTAAAACATCTGCTCAAACAATACTTGGTACTTATGTTACTAGTCAATCATTAAAAGAATATTCTTTATTAACTGATACATCATTTGTAAATTTAGTCGAATTCCCATTTATAGGAATTAAGTTTAATATAAATTCTGACCCCGGTTTCAAGTCTTTTATCTTTTCAAATCAAAATATTATAGGTATTAATTTTGATCAATATGCCAATAATATTGAAATTGCTTCACAACATTTGATGGATATGAAAAATACTCTATTATACTACACATATAAACGTAGTAATCAAATTTATTCTTTTGGAATAGATCATCGTTTATTTGTTGATTGTATGTTCTCTCATAAACTGATGTCACTACTTATAAATGGTAATTATCAATATTTAAATCAAAATCTCACTTTAGATGATAAAAATTATATAAGTGCATTAAATTATTTGTCTTTTTATTTTGGATATTCTAGTCTAATAAATGAGAGTTTATATCTTAATTCTAAGATTAAATTTATTAAAGGTCTTGGTTCTATGAATCTTGATCTAGGTGGTACTCAATTTTTATTAGACGAGAATTTTAACTCAGAACAAAATCCTTTTGATATTGAATTAATTTCAAATTTTTCTTTTGATATAAATCACGATCATAAAACACTATCTAATTTAGGTGTTGCTGTTGATTTATATGCAGAATATGAATATACTAGTAGAATTAGTATGTATGCCAATATAAATGATTTAGGAATAATTTTGTGGAATGAGCAAAATAATAAATCTCAAGGCACCTTTTACTTTGATGGAATTGATTATTCACTTGACCAGGTATTATCAACAGAATTTGAGAATCTTCAAGACACGATAATAAATATTTTCAGTACAGAAAGCCATTATACTAATAAAGTTAGATTAATGCCGTATAGCACTAATTTAGGTTTAACTTATGATTTTGTAAATGAAAATCAAATTAATTTTAACTTCAGTATTCAGAAATTATATAAGTCTGTGTTTTGCTCTGCAAAAATTTCATATTTAAAATTTTTTCCTAACCAAAAATTTAAATTTATACCAAGCTATTCTATTAACAAGTACAACTTTGCTAATCTTTCTATTTCGTTAAATAAAAAATGGGCCAATAGATATTATACTAACATATTTGTAAATAATATTATTGAATTATTTACTCCAATCTCAGAAATTAGTCAGGTGGGTTTTGGCTGGGAGTTATATATGCTTTTTTAATGATTTAGGTGTATTTTTTTTTGATTAATTATTCCTAATACTTCGCCTTTAAACTTATAATTAATTAATGGTGTGTTGCTAGATAATGAATGAATATGATCATCATGATAAGTCCACTCTTTTTTTGGATCAAATAATGTCATATTGGCTTCTTGTCCTTCTTGTATCTTAGGTATCTTTGTTTTAAGGATTTTTCGGGGATTATGACAAATTAATTCAACAATTTTAGATAAATCTAATTGGTCGTGTAGTACAGTATTTAAAATTGGAAAGACTGTACCTAGTCCGATGATACCAAATTTTGCTCTTTCAAATTCACATCGTTTATTTTCAATTTCAATAGGTGAATGATCAGATGAGACTGCATCTATAGTCCCGTCAAGAATTCCACTGATTAATTTTTTTCTAGTTTTCTCGCTCCTTAATGGTGGAAATACTTTTAAATTAGAATCAAAATTATCAATCCATGAATCTGTAAGCAGTAGGTTATATGCAGCTATATCAGAAGAGATATTTAGGTTACTTCTTTTTGCATTTTTAATTTTATTTACTGCTTCATAGCTAGATATTGTTGAAAGATGTAGTCTTGACTGAGTATATTTTAAAATATTTAAATCACGATCAATCATTATATCTTCTGATAATTCAGGTATTGGATTTAGTCCCATTTGTGTGCTAATTTCACTTTCATTGATTTGGCCATTTTTGGATAAGTATATATCAGAACTTGTAGTCATAATAAGCCCATCAAAATTTTTAACATATTCTAATGCTATATTCATAAGCATAGAGTTTTGAATAGTTTTCTTATCATCAGTAAAGGCAAGAGCTCCATTATTATGCATGTCAAACATTTCAGTAATCTCTTGTTGAGCGCAATCTTTTGTAATACAANCTGAAGAAAATAGTTCAACTATATTATTTTGTGCTTTTCTAGTTAAGAAGTGAATATCTGCTTTTCTTTGAATAGGCGGATTAGTACTAGGCATGACTAAAACTCCGGTAAATCCACCTTTTGCCGCTTCATTTAACCCACTTTCAATTGTTTCTCTTTGTTCGTAACCTGGTTCACCAAGTCTTGTGTGTAAATCGAACCAGCCNGGAGAAATATGTAAGTTATTGATTTTTGTCTCAAAAAAAGGGCTCTGAATNGAAATTTTAGTATCAATTTTTTTAATGACCCCATCTTCAATTAGAATATCTTTTTTCTTTTTATGATATGGGGAATTTTTATCAATAATAATTGCATTTCGAATNACAATATGTTTTAGATTTTCCATATCCTCAGCAAAATTAATTCAATTATTAAAAATATAATAGCTAATATTATAAAAAATAAACTTGTAGTATTTTTTTTGTTATTATCTAAGTCCTTAAAAGGAACGAGATTATTTTTCATTTTCAGGAATTCTACAGATTGGTCTTTGAAAGTTTCTTTAATTTCTTTTTTATTAAAATAATTAGTTGTGCTTTCATTTCTATTGTAATTAAAAGATATTGTTTTGTAGGTTGTATCATTAATTATTAATTTATAATATCCATCTGTGTTAATTTTATTAGAAAAAAGAACAAGATTAGGGCTAATGATATTACCAATCAAATCAATTTCCATATTTTTTTCTAGTCTAATTGTGTTGTTTGTATTAACAGTATTAGTTTCGATGATATTTTCATTTTTAATAGTATTGTATATATTTTTTTCATTATTTATTATTGACGCATTATACAAACAAGGAACAAATAATGCATGTTCTGGGAAATTAGAATTGTAGCTTGACAAATCACTTGCANCCAGAAAGATTCTTCCTGATTTATATATATACTCTGAAAGAAAAGGTGAATCTTTTTTAAAATTCAGAATACTTCTTTTTTGAGAGGAATTATTTTTTNTCATTAAATATGAACCTTGAATTTTTGGAAGGTTAATATTTTTTGAATTTTTTNAAAAAACTGATTGAAAAAGAGGATGATTATAATTAATTATCTCTACTAATCTTTCTTTTTCAATCCACTTGTCAAGAAAATCAGTATTTATTTTTTTAAAAAAATCATTATAGGATTTTTTATCAATTTTTTGATTAGGAAAAATGAAGATAGCTTTTTTATTACTGATGTATTGTTGTAGCCTTGAAGCTAAGCTAGAGGGGATATTTGTTAATTCATCTAGAATTATTAAGTTAAAATTATTAAGTAAATTATATTCAATCTGATTGATATTATAGCTTTGAAAATTAAATATTGAGTCAGAAAATAGATTGGTTAAGTAGTTTGATATATTATCATCAAATATTGCTAGGACAGGAATTTGATTATTTGTAGAATATGAAAAGAACATTTGATTATCAAATTGAATAACGGGATCATCAATGACAATTTTTCCACGAATATTATTTTGATCTATAGGGTTAACATAGTTGATGGTTTTTGTAATTGATGATTTTGCTGGTAGATCAATACTATGAGTAGATTTTTTTTGTTTATTAATGAATAATTGTGCGTTGGTAATTAAATTTTCATTCCCATGATTTGTAAATATTACATTTAAGTTTTCAATTTCATTATTTTTTCTAAATGGCGTTGAGAAGTAACAAGAGTCTATACTGATATTTGAGTCGTTAAAGTTGCTTTGAAGTAACCCAATTTTAATTGTTAAATTTTTTAAGGAATCAGGTGCTTGAATTTGTTTTTTTTTCTGGAAATCGGATAATAAATAAAGTTCGTTGCTAAATCTAGAGTCTAGATTTTGGTCATATTTATTTATGACAGTATTTAATTTATTAGGATTTCCTGAAATACTAATTGAATCAATCAGAGAAAGTGCTTCTTTTGCTGAATACCATTTTTGATGTTTTTTTTCAAAATCATTTGTAATAATTAGTACTTGTTGTGACTCTATAAGATTATTAATTATTTTTTTGGCATTATTCTTAGCATAATCAAGTAAACTGTTGTTATTTTCATCTACCTTATTCATGCTAAATGAGTTGTCGACATATAGTCCAACCTTTTTTGTTTCGTGTGGATTACTATTTTGCTTTAAAAATGGTAGAGAAAATGCAGTGATTATCATGCAAACAATTGCCATTCTATTAAGCAATAATAACCATTTTTTAATTTTATTTTTTGATTGACTTTTTGTTTGAATTTGTTTTAAAAAATAATTATTACTGAAAAATATTTTTTTATGTTTTCTGAAATTAAATAGATGAATAATAATTGGGATAGCCAACAGAATTAGGTAGTAAAAAATAGTTGGCTTAGTAAATTCCATTTTTGTATTATTTTGTTAAAATTAAATTAGAATTTTTATTTGATAATCTGTCCATCTTTTATGTTTATAATACGATCACACATTTTTGCTAACTTATTATTATGAGTAATAATCAAAAAAGTTGTACAGTATTTATTTGAGATCTTTTTAAATAATTTAAACATCTCCTCAGATTGAGCTGAGTCTAAATTACCTGTAGGTTCATCTGCAAGTATTAGGTTTGGTGAATTAATTAAGGCTCGTGCAATTGCAACTCGTTGTTGTTCCCCTCCTGAGAGTTCGTTAGGTTTTGAGTTTTTTTTATGTAAAATATTTAATGATTCCATTAATTTCTTTGCTTTTTGTTCTGCATGTTTGAAATTATTATTATGGATTAAATATGGTATGCAAATATTTTCTAGAGATGAAAATTCTGGAAGTAAATTATGAAATTGAAATACAAAGCCAATTTCTTTGTTTCGAAATTTAGATTGTTGTATTTCATTAAAAAGATGAATTTCTTGATTTTCAAATAGTATAGTTCCTGAGTCAATACTATCTAATAACCCAATTGATTTTAGCAATGTTGTTTTACCTGCTCCTGATGGTCCTTGTATTGCTACAATTTCATTTTTAAGAATTTCTATACTGACGTCAATCAATACTGGCTTCTTTTCAAAAGATTTATATAAATTATTAATTTTTATCATTTCTTGGTTTAATTAATTCAATGTAATCTATATAATAAGTAAGTTTAAATGAAACTATATTTGTCGTAGGTGTTTTAAAAAAATCATTAATATTTTGTGTAAAAATACTATTTTTTTGATCCGTTATACTTGTAAGTTGGTTCTGCCAAACAATCGACAACAAGGATCCTGGTTTGTATTGCCATGAAAAATTAAGATCAAGGTTCCATGTGTTAAAATTAATATCTTCATTTTTATTATAGTCATTGTGATATAATAATCCACTCTCATTAATACTATAAAATGAGAAATTTTCAATTGTAGACCAATAGTGTCTAGCAATTAACTTTATGTAGGTTTGAGGGTTGAGGGTGTAATTAAGAACAAGTTTATTTGTATACGTATTTTGATTTCTTCGACTAAATATTGGATTAGAATCTTCTTCTTCAATCCAGCCAATTTGATTTTGCTCTATTTCAATTGCTAAAATATATTCTAAAAATATATGATTACTTATTCGAAATCTAGGATTAATTCTATAGTAGAATAATGCATTTTTATAATCTTTCCAAATATTATAATTGTTGTTAAATCTCCATTTGAATGAAAAATTATTATTTAGTGATATGGGTTTATTAAAATTACTAGAAGTTGAGAAACTTGTTTTAATTGCTGGGGGTTTAATAAATACTTGATTGATAATTCTAGATTCAAAATAATCATGTTCCTCGAGAAAAAATCTAGACTTTAGAGACATGAAAAAATGATTATTATTGAGCACAAAAGAAGATGCTTTTATAATAAATGAATTATATAAATATGGCCTATATAGTGTTTTGTGTTCCACACCAAAAGCAACGTTGCCTTTTTTAATATTTAGTTTTTTTGCAATTTTTTCATCCTGAGAAAATATATTATATGAAATGTTAGCTTCGTTATTTATTTCATTGTTCTGATATAGAAAGCCCATGTCATTAATGTCATACTCATCACTTTCTATATAGTTGCGAATATTGTATTTAATTTTCCCGTTTATTTTTTGAATATTTAATAGAGTCGAAAATCCTGTATTTTTTTCATCTGCTTGTCCAACAATGCTTCCTTTAATATTTGCATCATATGTATGTGTTTGTTTTTTATTAGTTATAGACCCTACCAATGCGGAAACATTGGCATTTCTAAATGGGATTTTACGAGAGACATTAGTATTAATAAAAGATATAAATGAACTTTGATTAAAGCTTTTATCCAATACCAACATATTATAATTTGTTATTGGCTCGATTAATTGCTCTTTTTCAATATTTAATAACGTATCTTGAATTTGGGCATATGTATTTCTTGTAATTGCATTAAATAAACCAATTCCCCATCCATCCTCTGATCTGCCTGAAATTTTTGTTCCATTAAATAATCTTGTGTTTTCAGGTAATCTAGAAATAATTTCATTGTCACCAAGAATTGGGTTAGTAATTGGGGTTCCGCCTATTCTTCTAGAGTAAAATAAATTACCTTTTTGGAATAAGTCTATACCCTCAGTAAAGAAATTCCTCTTCTCGTCATATCTTATTTCATAGGGGGATATATTAAGAACTAAGGGGTCAAATTCTACTTGTTGAAATTCTGGTAACAATATCATATCTAATGTGAGATTAATATTTTTTCTAGAAAATGTTGGAATTGAAAAACCATATTTTAAATCAACCCCACCACTATAATTAAAATTATATTGATAATTTTTATTTAGTGATGTAATAGGTTCTTGTACTAATACAGATGAAACATATGGGTTAAATGACAATCTAATGGGGGGCTTAATATATTCAATTCCTTTGAGTAGACCATTTTGATTACCAATTTTCCCTTGTCTTGTATCAATAAAGTTCCATGAGTATTCTTCTCTCAATCTTCGCAGTTCCCTATAAATATTAAGACCCCAAACTTGTTTGTCAATATTTGGAAATCTAATAGCTGAGTATGGAATCTTGATTTCTACACGCCATCCATCTTTATGAATTGATACGGCACTTTCCCAAACAGCATCCCAATTTTTATCTTCTATATATCCATTAGTCGTTAATATAATTCTTTTGTCAATTTGGACACCAGCAGCAGTAACAAGAAATGCAAATTCATTAATTCCATCATTAAATGGATTTATAAACAGACCAAATACATCAGTACTTTTACCTTCTTGATCTCTAGGACCTAACTCTTGCATGATTCCAGTGATATTAGGGTCATCATATCCTGCATTTTTATCATGTAGTTCTGCTCCTATATATATAGCATAATCATCATACGCAAATTTGACTTCTGTTTTTTGTGTTGATCTTTCAAGTTTTCCATTAATAGGTTCAATCATCTGAAAATTTCTAGCAAAAGGAATGTCAGACCAAAAAAATTCATTTAATTTCCCATCAATTATAACATTGGAGTTAATTCTTTTTGCAAATAATTCCTTTTTTTGTTTTTGAGAAAACAAAAAACAAGGAATTAAAAGAATATAAGCTAAAAAATATCTCACGTTTTCAAAGATAATTCATTTTAGTAAATGATTTGTTTTTATTTTTTTAAACATTAGATTATTTTTGACATTCAAAAAAATATAAATTATGAATTTACATGAATATCAAGGAAAAGAAATTTTATCTAAACATTCTGTTAGAGTTCAACGGGGTTATTTAGCGCATACTGTTGAGGAATCTATTTCAAGTGCAAAGAAAATTTACAATCTAACAAATACACCTTGTTTTATAATTAAAGCCCAAATCCACGCTGGAGGTAGAGGCAAGGGGGGTGGTATTAAATTAGCTAAAAATATGCAAGAAGTAGAACAATATGCAAATGATATTCTTGGTATGAATTTAATCACGCCTCAAACATCAAAACAGGGTAAAATTGTTAATAAGGTTTTAATTTGTGAAGATGTTTATAGCCCTGGTGAAAATGAAATTGAGGAACTATATATATCAGTACTATTGAATCGAAGTACGAGTCAAAATATGATTATGTATTCCACTGAGGGAGGAATGGAGATTGAAAAAGTTGCTGAAGACCATCCAGACAAAATATTTACAGAACAGGTTAATCCTGAAAAGGGTTTAACTTTAGAACAATGTAAAAAAATAGCAACTAATTTGAATATGAGAGATACTGCCTTTGATAATATGTGTGTGTTTCTTGAAAATTTATATACTGCATATGTTGAATCAGATTCTTCTCTTTTCGAGATAAATCCAGTGATTAAAGCTTCGGATAATCAAATTATAGCTGTTGATGCAAAAGTAACTATTGATGAAAATGCTCTCTTTAGACATAAAGATATTGCAACTTATAGAGACGAAATGGAAGAAGATCCTGCAGAACTAAAAGCTAGTTCTCTTGGTTTAAGCTATGTTAAATTAGACGGTAATGTTGGGTGTGTTGTTAATGGAGCGGGTTTAGCTATGGCTACTATGGATATAATTAAATTATCTGGAGGCAACCCTGCAAACTTTTTGGATGTAGGTGGGACTGCAGATGCTAAAAGAGTAGAGTCAGCCTTTAGAATTATTTTAGAAGATAAAAATGTAGATGCTATTTTAGTTAATATTTTTGGCGGTATTGTTCGATGCGACCGAGTAGCTCAGGGAGTAGTTGATGCATANAATAACATAGGNTCAATTAAGGTTCCAATTATTGTTAGGCTACAAGGCACAAACTCAATAGAAGCAAAGGANATTATAGATAGTAGTGGTTTAAAATTTATTTCAGCTATTTCATTACAATCTGCAGCTGATGCAGTGAAATCTGTAATTANNANTTAGTTAAGANTCTTTAATATATTCCATGTTTNTAAGGGATCAGAAACCTTAAATAATTTATGGGGTCTTTTTTCTANTATAAGTCTTTTAGCAATAGGATAATCATTTCCACCTTCATCCATTTTGTCACCAAAAAAAAATACTTCTCCACTTATTTCATCAAGTACTTGCGCTTTATTTTTCCCTTTTTCATATATGTCTATACTGATTTGTCCACCAATAGCTGCTTCAATATTTGGAAAGTGTTCCATTATTTGGTTACATATCATTTCTCTTTCTTTACTTTGAGCATCCCAAAAATAGTATTCCTCTCTTTTTTTTTGTGAGCAATTTCTTCCAATAATCGAAAAGTTCACTAAACCAACTCTTTGTTCAAAGTGATTTCCGAATTTCTCTAACCATCTGCTGTTATTTAAAAAAAATGTTAATTTATTTTTCATTTTTTTATTTAGAGAAAATGATCGTTCCTCAATTAGTTGTCCTTTTTTCCAAACTTGATTGCCACAGCTTTGATATACTTTGTTAACATTTTTCCATATATTGAGACCAATCTGTTCAATTGTTTTTTCTTTATCTGATCCAGTTACTAAATAAACATTTTTTTGTTTTATCCAGTTTGTGAAAAAATTAGAAAAATTAGGGTCAATTGGCAACCTGCTTGGAGTTAATGTACCATCAATGTCAAAAATATAATTCATAATTTTTAAACGATTATTTTCCTGATTTATTTCTCATGTCGGAAAGTCTGACACGCTCCCAATTACTATTTATATTTAATTGCAAAGGATTTTGTTGTCTGACAGATCTTTTATTTTGTCCAAATATTTTAAATCCTATTGCAATATTATGACTTCCATTATGATATCCACTTAAATTTGTCGACGTACCAATATCATAAGTATATCCAAAAAATGCTTTTGCAGTATTGATTCCTAAGGATGTGCTTATAGTATTTTCATGAGTTCTGTATGATAATCCGCTCCAAATCTTATTTCTATAAATTATTTTCACATTTAAGTCAATCTCAAATAGTGAATTATATTGAAAAATACCCATTTTTCTTAAGACAAATGAGGGAATAATTCCTATGGATTTTTCTGTACTATTAACTCCTAAAAATGTACCATGAAGTAAGATATATTTTGTTCGTAAAATTTCATTTTGATAAGTATTGCTTGTTGGCTCTGCTGCTAATAGGTTTCGAATACTTAGTCCAAAATCAAAGTACTCATGAAGTAATACTAAATCAAAATTCATATCAGCAGCACTAGAAGACTCATTATTTTGATTAGAATTATCTATTATTCCGCTAGTTAATTCTGAATATGTCATGCCTTCTTGATAAATAAATTGCATCATATTTAATGTGCCACTTAAGGCCATAGATAATATTAGATTACTTTCTTTATTCATTAGCACATGATATCCATAGCTCATTTGTACTTGTGTATTAGTAATTGGTCCAGTTTGATCATAAATCATAAGTCCTCCTAATGAACTTTTTTGTCCTATTGCTGTATGCGCAGATAAAGATGATGTTTTAGGTGCGACATCACCAAATCCAGTCCATTGATTTCGGTGATTCATAATAATTGGAGTAAAGGCATATGTCCCTCCGTAAGCAGCATTAATTAAATACTCATTAAACATATATTGACTATATATAGGCAGTGTTTGTCCTTTGGTTATTGTCTGAGAACTTAGACAGATAATAATTGCTAATATTGGAATATATTTTTTCATATAAAATTAATATTTGATTGTAACCCCTCCATTATATGTTTTACCATTTTCATTAATAGGATCTATAGTGTAATAATAAACTGCAAAGGGTAGGGGAGTTTCATTATAGGTGCCGTCCCACTCATTTCCCTTGTAATTACTAGTTGATTTAAATATAACCTGACCCCACCGATTATAAATATGTATAATTGCATTAGGGTAATTTTCAATTCCACCAATTTCCCATATGTCATTTAAACCATCACCATTAGGAGTAAATAAACTTGGTATTAATAAACAGTCTTCAGAGACCGGATTCATATTAATAACTATATCATTGGATTCACATCCTTCCGAATCAATAAAGGTAAATATATGTTCACCGCTTGGTAAATCTATAGATTCTGTTTGGGTGAATTCATAAATTTGATTTTGATATGAAAATTGATAATTGCCCATATGTCCACCTACTACATTAAAGTTAACTGTACCATTTTCGCTTGAACATGCAGGTGAATTAATTTCCCATGAAATATCAAATAGTGGTGGTTCTTCAATGTCAACAATGGCATCAAAAATACATTCATTTTGGTCAGTAATATTTAGGTAGTATTCTCCACTACTTAATGATGAAATATTTCCAGTAGTTGCATATGTTGTGTTATTTAGTGTCCAATTAAAAGATGGTTCTCCAGTTCCTCCATTAAAAATGATTTCAATAGAGCCGTCTTGGCCTTCAGGACAAGTTACATCATTATATGCAATTTCTAATTCAAATAGTTCTGGTTGATACAATTCAACTTCTATTGTTTCTATACAGTTAAAATCTGCAATGATATCAATTACATTTTCACCTCCGCACACATTTGTAATTAAAGCGTAAATTGAATTATTATCTATATTAGTTATTGTAAGGTTTTGAGGTA
>NHIO02000021.1 GCA_002171975.2 Flavobacteriales bacterium TMED191 | reverse complement strand
TAGTTTAATTGAAATTAATCCTGGTTGCACAGATCTTACTGCATGTAATTATAATGAGTCTGCTACCGAAGATGATGGTTCATGTGAATATGAAACATGTGCTGGATGTCAAGATGATACTGCATGTAATTATGATGATACTGCGACTATTGATGATGGTTCCTGTGACTATGAGTCATGTGTAGGTTGTACTGATCCTTTTGCATGTAATTACAATTCTAGTTCAACTATTGATTGTTTACAAGCAGGAGATGATTGCTGTATATATGCAACTGAATGTGACACCTGTTCCGGTGAGCAAGATGGAAATGGTAATGTTGTTGATGGCGATGTTGATGATGATGGTGTTTGTGATAGTGATGAAATTAATGGTTGTACTGATTCTGAATCTTGTACATATGATGAAGATGCAACTGAAGATGATGGTTCATGCGAGTATTTAGATACATGTGGAGTCTGTGGAGGGGATGGCACATTGTGCATAGGATGTACTGATTCAAATGCATGTAACTATGATATAAATGCAACTGTAAATGATGATTCATGTGAATATGAATCATGTACTGGATGTACTGATCCGTTTGCATGTGATTTTCTACCTACTTATACAATTCCTGGTCCCTGTGACTATTCATGTTTAGGTTGTACTGATCCAAGTGCATGTAATTATAATGCAGATGCAACCCAAGAAGATGGTTCATGTGAATTTGACTCATGTGTTGGTTGTACTGATGCAAGTGCATGTAACTATAATGTAAATGCAACAGAAGATGATGGTTCTTGTGAATTTCAATCCTGTGCTGGGTGTTTGGATGAATCTGCATGTAATTATGATGAGACAGCAACAATAGATTGTTTTTTAGGAGGACAAGAAATCGAAGGATTTACTTATTTAGCTGATTTTAACAACAGTAGTTACTATGTTTCGAATCTAACTTATTCGTGGACAGATGCAAATAGTTTATGTAATTTATCAGGAGGCACACTAGTTGTTTTAGATAATCAAGAAGAAAGTGATTTTATTGCTAGTTTGAATAATATTGATACAAATGAGCCTTATTGGATTGGTGTTTTTCAGAATATTAATAGTACAGATTATTTTGAGCCTAATGGTGGATGGGAGTTAGTGACAGGTGAAGAAATAATATATGAAAACTGGCAAATTGGAGAGCCAAATGAATCAGGTTTTCAATTAGAAAATTATGTAACCGTTCAGTTCAATATTGGATGGAACGATGCGGCAAATGCAGATGTTGAAAATATAGGAACTCCGTGGCAGGCTATTTTAGAAATTGAAAGTTGTTGTGAATATGTTGAAAATACATGTGATATATGTGAAGATGGAGAAGTTGTAGATAATGATGCAGATAATGATGGAGTTTGTGACGGAGATGAATTATTAGGTTGTACAGATCTATCGGCTTGTAATTACAATGAAAATGCAACTGATGAAGATGCGAGTTGTATATATGTAAATTCAGAAAATATATGTGGATACTGTTCAGGTGAAACAGATGGAACAGGGCAGGTTATAAGCAATGATTCAGACAGTGATGGTTTGTGTGACACCTGTGATGATAATATAACTGATTGCGAATTAGATCCATGTCCAAACGACCCAATTAATGATGTTAATGGAAATAATATCCCTGATTGTCAAGAAGTGGTTGGTTGCACAGATTCAAATGCTTGCAATTTTAATTCAGCAGCCAATACTGATGATGGATCATGTATTTTTCCAGTAGATTGTGAAACATGCTCTGGAGCGACAGATGGTACAGGAATAGTAGTTGATAATGATTCTGATGGAGATGGAATTTGTGATGATGACGAAATACTAGGGTGTACCAACCCTTCTGCATGTAATTGGAACCCTGAAGCAACAGATGACGATGGTTCGTGTGATTTTGATTCCTGTATAGGCTGTACAGATCCAAGTGCATGTAATTATTGCGAAGATTGTACTATTTCTCTTTCGACTAGCTGCAGCTACGACACATGTTGCGATGATATATCTGCAACAAATTATGATCCAAATTGTACATGTCCTGCAACTGATGCATGTTTTACTATTCCAAATGGATGTGATTTTGATTGTTTCCCACAAGGCGATGGAATATTTCCTATTCCTGTAACATCCACATATGGAGCATTTGAAATCAGCTGTTTTGGAGCTTCTGACGGTGTATTAGCTATTGATTTTAATACTATGAATCTTATCTCAGATGGGGTTGAGCCTTACACTGTGCAAGTTTACCAGCAGTTAGATATTAATAATGATGGTCAAATAACTGCGGATGAAGAAATATTAATAGGCGATATTACAGAGTCAAATCCCTCCATTGAAAATCTTATTGCTGCTGATTATGTTCTTTTAGCCTATGATGCCAATGGATGTTGTGGTCAGGGTTTAATATCTATGAATCAACCTGGAGAGAATACTTTGATTACTTCAGAATACGTTCCAATAGCATGTCCTGGTGGAGTTACTGACATTGATTTTACTATTGAAGGTTCTGTTGGACAGTTTGATGTTTATATTGATAATGTATTGGTTTCAGAAAGTGTTGAAGGAGGTACAGTTACGGTTTCTACTGATGATCTAGATGGAGATGGTATTCCAGATGACTTTGTATTTTTAAGCACTTCTACTAATACTATAGTATATGGTCCTAACCAAAATTTTTGGCCAGATGGAATTGATTTTAACGGAGATGGTAGTATTGAGGATAATTTAAATGATTGTGAAGACTCAATGACTATTTTTGTCAATATTGAAGATGATGATGAAATTGATAATGGTGATTTAATTGGAGCATTCTACACACTAGGAGACGGAACCCTACAATCCTTTACTTATAATACATATACTTCATCAACTAGTGGAAGTAGTTTTTTTACTTTACAAATTTGTGAAGGAGCTGATAATGGATTTAATAATGGTGAAGAGATTGTTTTCCTAGTTTATGATGTGAGTGAAAATATTATTAATGAAGTTGAAGTTGAATATGAATACAATTCTGGTTCTAGTACATATACTGATGTTTTTGAAACCAATTCTTTTTTTGATGGTATTTTGATTACATCTCTTTCTATTGTTGGTGAATCAGGAGATGTTCCTGATTTCACAATTACAGTAGGAGAGGGAGACTATAATATTCAAGTTGATAGAACTACTGAAATTGATTCAGACGGAGATGGTCTAATTGATGATTTTATTACATGTACTGTGATTGATACAAATATTGAAGTAACTGACCCAAATGATATGAGTGTTGATGTTATGACTGGTGGTGTAGTTTGTAGTTATCTTGATGATAATGGTATTGTGCAAACAACACCTGATGGATATATTCAGCTAGATAATTTCACTGGAGGAACCCCTCCATATTCATATACATGGACTAGCCCTAATGGCCAGGTTATTATTGAAAATTTAAATGATGGTATTGAGTCACTAGAAGATTTTGATGGAGATGATATATTAGATGATCTTGACTTTTTAGGAGCTGGTTTGTATACATTGTTAGTTGTTGATGATAATAATTGTGAATTTCCATTAGACGTCTTGCTAGAGGGATCAGACTTATTATTAAGTGATTTTATTATTGATTATAACCTAATAGCATGTTCAGGTGGTTCAACTGATTTAAATATTTCTTTACAATTAGATGGAGATATAATTGATACTAGTGATGGATTATATACATTTAATTGGTATAATAATTCTACAAATTTATCCATATTTGATTCCGAGTTTGATGGAAATATAATTATTACTAATGTTGAGGAGGGTAGTTATACTGCTACAATTATTGATGAAACAGGATGTTCTTATTCTCAAATAATTCCAATTTCAATTGATCCTGCTGGACAATTAGCTATTTTTAACCCATTTATTGAAGTTTTTTGTGGTAGTGATGATGGTTTTGTAAGTTTTTCTGATTGCCCAACTGAAAATGGTTCATGTGTTGCAAATGGAACACCTCCATTTAGTTATTCTTGGAATTTAGTTCAAGACTTAGATGGTGATGGTTTTTTTGAAGATTACACTTCATTAGGTTATCCACCTGATGTGTCATCTGCTACATTAAATTTTGGAACATACTCATTTGAGGTTACTGATTCAAATGGTTGTAGTGGTGAAAGTATATTTACATTATCACAACCTGATCCAATTATTTTTGAATCTTCATTTGAGCCTATTATATGTGATGGTGATTTGACCACGATTTCTTTGGAAATTATACAAGGTAATCCTGGTTTATATGATTTTATTTTTGAAGGCGAAACAACAACTATAACAGTTGGAGATGCTTCAAATTTAGATTTTGAATGGCAACCGACAGATGTAAATATGACTCTTTTATTTAATGATGTATCAATTTTCTCACCTAATGATGTAATAGGGGTGTTTTATAATGGAGTAAATGGAATTACTTGTGGTGGTTCGACAATCTATGACGGAACTGGAATATTTAATATTGCAGCATGGGGTTCTGAGGCTAGCCTAGATAATGGTTTTCAAGTTGGAGAAGATATTTTTATTCTTTTAAACTCTGGAGGTATAGTTTATGAATTAAATGTACTGGATTTTGATAATTCATTCGACTCCCCTAATTTCTATATTCCTCAGGGCTTATCAGCTATTACTACAATTGAATTAGGAGATCAATTTGTTCAGGGACCTAGTTTTGAAACAGAACCCTTATCCGACGGATCTTATTTTATTGAAGTTTATGATGGTAATCAATGTTACTGGAGTGAATTAATTGATATTGAAGGAGTTGAAGATTATTATATGTTGTCGACTCAAAACAACCCTGTTTGTGATGAAGAGGGAGGTGGTGAAATTATTGTGGATGTTTTTGGAGGAACTGCATCTAATGATTATTTATTTATTTGGACTAATACTAGTGATCCTACATTTATTGTCACAGATATTGGTGCAAGTAGTACTATCGATGATCTAAATCCTGGTATTTATAATTTACAAGTCTTTGATAATAACAATTGTCTATTAGAAGAAACTTTTAATGTTGAATTTGATACACCAACACCTGATATTTTAATATCAAACGAATTATGTGGTAATGATGGTGAAATTACAATTTGTGTAGATTGGATTGGTGATTTAAACTTTATATTAGAGTCTAATTCATTTTCTGAAAATATTAATCTATCTAATATATCTGGAGAGACTACCTGTTATACATTTGGTGAATTAGAGAGTAGTTTGTATACATTATCTGCAAATTCTATTAATAATTCAATTTCTGATATTGATGGTTGTTTATATGTTGAAAATGATATTTTTATTGAGTCTGCAGAACCTATTGCAGTAGAGTTTTTTACAGATAATCCATTATGTTATAATGGTACAGGTAGTGTATTTATAACAACTATTGAAGGAGGTAATCCTCCTTATTCTATTGATTGGCAAGGAGTAAATACTGATGCTGTTTCAGTTGGTTCTCATCAATTTGTTGTGACTGATGCTAATAATTGTGAATTTGTTCAAAATTATTCTATCCAAAATGGTAGCCCTATAAATATGAATATTTCTTCTACTAATAATGTTTGTTTCGGTGAGAATAACGGTTCAATTTCATTTAATCTTTCTGGAGGTGCAAGTAATCAGTATACATATAGTTTATTAAATAATACTGGTGGAGTTATTGCTTCTGGCTCTGGATTGTCTAATACATTTAGTTTATTATCTTCAGGTTTGTATTTCTTAGAAGTTGAAAATGATGGTATAGGATGTTTGCAATCTGAACCTGTACAAATTTTTGATGTAGTATCTGAAATTGTTTTTGATGAAATTGAGGTTACAAATTCGGAATGTTATGAGGAGAATGGATTGGTGGAGCTTAATGTGTTTAATCAAAATAATAACAACTTTATATATAACTGGTTTGAATTGATTGGCCCTGAATGGGATATTGATAATGATGGTATTCCAAATGATATTGATTTAAGTATAGATGGAGGAGTTTTAATTAGTTCAGAAGTAGGTTTAAGTTCATTAAGCTTATCTGCTTCGGAATATTATGTCTTTGTTGAGTCTGTTCAAAACTCTTGTTTATCAGAAAATATACAATTTACTATTGAAGGTCCCGAACCATTTCAAATTATTATAGAGGATATTAACTTATCTTGTTATGGTCAGACTACATCAGTTATTCCATTTTTGTCTGGTGGTAGTGATGGAGACATTGATAATGATGGATTAGCTAATAATAATGATCCTGATATTGACGGAGATGGTGTTTATATAGGAACAGACTGTGTTGCCAATTGTAATGATGATGATGATGATATTGATAATGACAGTATTTTAAATGATGATGATGATTATATAGGTGGTACTAATTTCAATGGTATTTCTACAAACAGTCACCCTTCCTTTACAAATGGTGTTGTTTTTGAGGATCAATTTGGTAATATTGTTGATTCTGATAATTTAAATTCTGGAGCATATATAGCATATGCTATTGATAGTGAGGGTTGTTCAAGTAATATAGAAGAATTTAATATTATATCTCCTGATGATTTGAGTGTTGTGTTGTCTTATCAGATTAATAATAATAGTTTTTTGGATTTAACATCTGATATTGAGTTGTTTTGTTATGACGATGCTGTATCTATTTTAGTAAATGTTAGTGGTGGTACAATTGACGTTAATCAGCCTGAAGGTTATATTTTTGACTGTACTGATCAATATGGTAATGCATATGATATTTCAAATACTTTTTCTAGTGGTAACTATACATTAGTTGTAACTGATAATCAGGGGTGTCAAAGTACTCAAGAATTTTCTATTTTAAGTTCACCAGATGAATTGTTAATCAATTACGATACGTCTCTCTATAATAATTATAATATATCTTGTAGTGGGGAAGAAGATGGTTATATTGACATTAGTCCTTATGGTGGAGTAGGTGTATATACCTATCAATGGTCTAATGGTGCAGTTACACAAGATGTTGATAATTTATCTGCAGGCACCTATATTGTTACTATAACTGATGAAAATGGATGTGTTTTAATTGAATCAATTGATTTAGTTGAGCCAGATCCATTGTCAATTGAAGTTGAATATATAATTGATGCTTCTTGCGATGAAGAAGATGATGGTGGTGTTTTAATTAGAACATTTGGAGGGAATCCGCCATTTAACTATGTTGTGAATGGATCTACTGAAATTCTCACAACATATGAAGAGCTAGTTACTATTGAAGAAGGTGAGTATAGTGAAGAGGTATTAGTGACTGAGTCCGATATATATATTACAGGACTAAATGGTAATACATGGAATACNGTTTCTATATTAAATGATTCATATCAATGTATGGNTTCTCCATATGGTACGCAGGTGTATATAGGCTCATTGGATGATAATTGTTTATTTATTCCGTCTGTATTTACTCCAAATGGNGATGGTATTAATGATACTTGGCAAATTGATGGTATAAATTTATATTCTAATCCAAATNTTAGAGTTTTTAATAGATGGGGGCAAAAGGTTTTTGAGTCATTAAGTCAATTATATGTTCCCTGGGATGGTATTGGAATAAATAATGAAGAACAAGAAATAGCAACTTACTACTACGTTATTGACTTGAATTTAGATAATAAAAATTATAATGGTAGTGTTACAATTAAAAGATAAAATATGAAAAGATTAAAATTTTCTATACTATTGTCACTTTTGTTTTTAGCATTCAGTCTAAAGGCACAACAATTCCCAATGTATAGTCAGTATGTTTTTAATGAATATATTATTAATCCTGCTGCAGCTGGTACAGTAGATAANACACCTCTTAGACTTACATATAGGGATCANTGGTCGGGTTTTACAAATTTGCAGGGTGATAATGTTGCTCCAAAAACATTCACTTTCAGTGGTCACACACCTCTTACTGATAAACATGCAATTGGTGGATTTGTTTATAGTGATGTAACTGGNCCAATTAGTCAAACATCTGCTCAATTAAGTTATTCATGGAGGACATGTCTAGATAAGCCAGGCTCATGTTCTTGGGATAAAAGAAGGTTTTTGTCATTTTCATATGCCACTAGATTAATTCAATTTGCTTATGATGATACTGAAACAATAAGTTGGAATGAGTTTTTTGGTCTTGCTAATGACCCTGTTTTACCTAATACTATTGAAACNGATTTTTTTATTAGTCATAGTTTTGGCACATATTATTATACAGAATATTTTTACGCAGGTTTTTCAGCTAATAATTTAGGAGCACGAGCATTAAAAATTGAGTCTGATATATTATTTAATAACAGATTAACTACAGAGTATAATTTTATGACCGGAGCATATGTTCCAATTACTTATGATAAGGACCTAGGTGTTGAGCCATCTATTTTAATAAAAAAGACTGGTTGGTCAAAAACACAAATTGATTTCACTACAAGATTTATATATATGAATAGTGTATGGGNTGGTTTTGGATACAGAACTGCTGAAAATGCACTTTCATTATTGTTAGGTTTTGAGTTTGCTGAACTTTTTGTTGGATATTGTTATGATACTGCAGTTGNAGGAATAAGTAATTACTCAAGTGGTACACATGAAATAGCTATAGGTTTTGATTTGGGAACCTTTTCNTCTGTAGATAATGTTCGTTTAAGAAGTAGATTTAAAAAACGTAGAATGTTAGTGAATCCGTTTAATAATATAGGTCAAAATAATAGAAGAGGAACCGGCTCATAATTACAAATTNATTAATATGAAAAATATAGTTTTTTANACATTTTTATTTAGTTTCATCAATATTCTTTCNGCACAAGAATTGTTTTTACAAGGNGANGATAANCTTAAAGGAAGTGTTAANGTTGATGGTCAAGAATATGTAACAGTTTATGATAATGATAACTTTATATATCGCTATTTTGATAAATCAGGTAATGAGATTTTTTTAATAAAATCCTATAATGAAAAAAGCGAACAAATTGCTTTATCAATTGAGAAAAACCAAAATAGTCAATTGTTAGAAATTATTATTGAAAATATTGCTGTNGGATTTTTAGTTAATTCTATTATTTATGATTTCGATAATAANAAAATTGGTCAATTGTATAGAGGAAAATACTCTCAAAATAATATTAAAAATTTTTGGAAAGGTTTTGANACTAGATATGGTAATATATCAATTTATGATCATACAAGTGTTTATAAGATTGGTAGTTTAACNTTTAAACAACCGACNGATTACTATGCTATTATTAATTTTGAACGTCCAAATAATGTTGANAGTTTAGATTCAAGAGAAACTAGAAAGGTGATTCGTAATTTGCAAAAGCATTATCGAAAATTAATAAGAAGTTATAAGGTTGACGATTTAGATATTAAAAATAATCAAGAAGACAAGGAGATTTATGAAGAGTTTCTTGAAGNAACAGACGCCTATGAACAAATAATGAAGGAATTTGGTGTTGATGAGTCGGATGANAAGATTTTTGGGATTATTCCTCAAGATTATTTTAGTGAANAAAGACGATCTAAATGGAGTCATGATGAAGGTTATGTTCCTTTTACAAAGAGAGANTTAAATGGGTATGAAGAGCATCGACCAGACCTAAAAATTCAAAAANATGAGTTGTATCACAAGGNNCAAAATAAAAATTAACTTGTAATTGTATATTCAATTGAGAGTTTTGGAATCCTAAATTTTATTAAGATTTTTTTAGTAGTTGTGATATTAATTTTTCTATTTGGGCATTTTGGATNTTTAAGCTTTTTAACAATCCTTGCTNCTTCNTTATCACAGCCGTAACCAATTCCTTTTATAATNAAAATATTAGTAGTATTTCCATTTGGATTTATCTTATACTTAATTAAAACATCTCCTTCAATATTATTGTTAAGTGCAAATTTTGGATATCGAAGATNTTTTTTAATGAACTTTTGAAGTTCATTTTTTCCTCCTGGNTATTCTATTTTTTTTATAAATTTTTTGTCACTCATAATCANNNAATTGTCATTTTGACACTNTAATTTTTAAAAANTAAGACAAAATGGCACTAAAAATAAAATGGCATAATATATGCTANATATAATGTATTAACCAAAAATTAAAAATATGTTTGAATTAATTAAAAACAAAAATAATCGTGATCTATTTGATAATTTATTTGACAATCTTATGTTGAAACCTTGTAGTATNAGAGATTATAAATCTAACGACTCTTATTTCTCAACTGATGAAAAATATTATAAGATTGANATTNCATTACCAGGTGCAAATAAAGATGAAATTCAATTATCAATTAATAATAACTTTCTTGATTTAAAATACACTAATAAAAGAGATAATAATATTTGGAATAGTTCTTTTAATAGAACAATAAAACTTCCTAATGATATTTTAGAAAATAAAATAAATGCAGAATTAAAAGACGGTATTTTATCAATTAAAATTTCAAGAGATGTTAAAAAATCAATATCAAAAATAATTACAATTAAATAATATTATTTGAAAATGACTTTTGATAATTTAAACGAGGAGCAGTGTAATTTAGTAGTATTAAAAATACTATGTATACTAGAGGATACAAAATATAGAAAAATATACAATTGGCCATTTGATGATATTTCTATTGATGATTTATTTGATCAAATTAAAAAAGTTCATTCTGATAATTCTTTAAATAAAAATTTTATTAAATTTTGTCTTAATCATATAGAAAAAAAGAAACAATACTCATTAATTGAGGGTTTTTTTAATCTTATACTTTTATTTGAAGAACTAGAGAAATATGAACAATGTATAGTTTTGAAAAATATTAAAGATCAAATTTTAATTGACCTTCATCATTGTTAGTCATTTTAAATGATTTATTGATTATATTGGGGGAATTATTTTATTCCCCCTTTTTTATGAGACCAAATATTGAAAATTCATGGAAAAATTTGCTTAATAATGAATTTAAAAAGGAATATTTTTCAAGTTTAATGGATTTTCTAATTAATGAGTATGATAATCATATTATTTATCCTCCAAAAAAAATAATTTTTAATGCTTTCAATATTTGTAACTTTAAGGATATTAAGGTTGTTATAATTGGACAGGATCCATATCACAAACCCAATCAAGCTCATGGATTATCTTTTAGTGTTGTTGATAATATTAATCAACCTCCCTCATTAAAAAATATATTAAAAGAACTTCATAATGATTTGTCTATAGAAATTTCAAGTTCAGGAAATTTAACCCATTGGGCAAAACAAGGTGTTTTATTATTAAATTCAATTCTAACAGTAAGAAAAGGAAATCCTGGGTCACATAAAATGAAAGGTTGGGAAAAATTTACTGATTCTGTAATTGATTTAATCTCTAAAAGAAAAAATAATATTGTTTTTTTATTATGGGGATTATATGCTCAACAAAAAGGTTTATATATAGATCGTAATAAACATTTAGTAATTGAAAGTACTCATCCATCTCCATTTTCAGCTTACAAAAACTTTTTTGGTTCAAAACCGTTTAGTAAAACAAATGAATATTTAAGATTTTACAATAAAAAGGAAATTAATTGGTGATCTTTCTTTAAATTTAAATTCAACTTAATCTAAATAATTATGAAATTATACAAGTTTTTGTTTTTTAACTGTCTTTTTCTTTTTGTTATTTCTTGCTCTAATAAAGAATTAACCCCAAATGAAGCAGCCTTACAGACATGCAATTGTTTAAAATTGGCTAAAGACACATCTGATGAAGGTGTAAAGGCTTTTACTGATTGTAATAGTCAAACAAAGGAAATGATGGCTCCATACAGAGAAAATCCACAATGGATGAGTGAATGGAAAGATGAATTACTTAAAATTATGAAAGACTGTATGACTGAGTAGTTAGTCGTTAAACATAATTGTTTTTTCAACTTTACATGAATTATACTTTTTCAGCTCTATTTGGTATTTTTTTCCAGATTTAATACTTCTTCCAAGTATATCAAATTTGTATGACTTGTTCATTGGTTCATTTTTGATGATCTGAATATTATCTATGACACTAATTCCATCAAGACTATATACTCCGTTACCTTCAGCCCAAGATTTTACATGAATCGGGTAGGGTGTTTTATCTTTATAAGACCAAAGTTCTAAAATGAATTTTTCTCCAATCAACATTCCTTCTTTATGATTCGTTAATTCATCATCTCCCCAGATTGTTATTACAGTTCCCTCATTTCTAAACTTCGAGCTACCTACTAAAATTCCAGAGCTATTAAATATATTTATTAAATCATTTTGTGTTGGTGATTCACTCCAAGCTCCTGGAAGAATTCCTAGCGTCATATTGTTTCCAGTATTCTTTTCTAAAGATTTAAGTTTTTCATTCAACTATTATAAATTCACCATCAGAAGTGTTGATTATGTCATGAAGCCTTTCAGTTTTTTCGCTTCCAAATGAATATATGTTTGATATCTGATTTTGACTATTGCAAAAAAAGTATGTAAAAAAAATTAAAAAATAATATATTCTCATCTATGGGGGTATTATTTTCAAATATAGCTCATTTAAATAATTATTTATATAATATAAATATTAATAAATGTCCTATAATTATTATTATGTTAAATAGTGATTAGGATATTTGGTAATAGATTCTATCCTCTTTATTGGTTTTGTGTGTGTTTTATCATTAAGGGTAAATATATCAAGTCAAATAAAACTGCAAAAACTGCACAAATTATTGTTATAGTACCTAACTGTGATACAGATTTAAATTCTGAGAACACAAGCGGTAAAAGACAAAATATTATAACAAAAGTAGTTTTTAACACAGCCTTTCCCGTGGTTTTAACTACACTTTTAATTATATAATCTTCATTATTTTGTGATCTTCTAATATAAGCACTAATAATATGTATTGAATCATCTACGATGAGACCAAATACAATAGTAAATATAAATGCGTTTGAAAGACTAAAATAAAAATTAAAGAACTGTATAATACCTAAGGTTAAAATAATTGGTATTAGATTAGGAATTATTGATATTATAAAAAAATTAAATTTAAATTTTGTTAAAAAGAAAAAAATAAAACCTATTGATGATACTGCAATTAATAGTCCGATTATTAGTTTTTTTGTTAAATTAAAAGAAATGTTATCAAAAACATACCCTACTCCACCTGGTTTTATTATTAACTTTGAGTCATATTTTTCTCTTAATTTATAAATAATATCATTTGTAGCTAAAGCTCCAATATCTTTCATTCTGCACATTAATAAGTATTGAGAATCTAGTTGCGAATATATTGGCAACCGAGTAGATAATATATTATTTGATACTTGTATGTTTGATACATCTATCTTAATGTTATTTTTCTTTAAATCTTCTTCAAATTCTAATAATACATCATTATCCAATGTTAGATTATTAATGTAGAAGTGGATTGGTTTAATTCCACCAAAATATCTATCAAAAAAACTAACCTCCTTATACATTTCAGAGTTTTTATTTACCTCATCAGTTAAATAATTGTCAATTTTAATTTGTGTGACACTATATATACCTAAAATAAAAAGTAAAAACATGAATATATGAAATTTGTATTTCTTTTCAGATAGGCTAAACTTAATGATGTGATCAATAAATCTTTTAAAAATTTTGTATTGTTTTACCTGATTAAATTCATAATCAATAGCAATTGCATAAATTATTGTTACTATAATTAGGGTAAATAGTATTCCAAAAGATGTAATGATACCAAATCTTGCAATTGGAATAATATCATTAAATAAAAAAGTTAAAAAGCTTAAGGAAGTAGTTATAGATGTTAAAAGTATTGCTTTACCTATTTTATCAACTCTGTTTTTAAAAAAATCTATTTTATTTTTATTATAAATCTGATTAGATGTATAATGCATTGCATCTGAAATACAGACTATAAATAAAATTGCTGGAGAAATAATCATAATCATTTCTAATCCGTTAAAGAGAATTGTAGACAGTGAGAGTGTTACAATAATACTAATAATAACACTAGATATTGTTAAGAGTATTAATCTTAGATTGGTAGTTAAAAAATATAGTAAGATGAAACAAAAGATTGCACTGATAGTAGTTAAAATAATAAACTCTCTTATTACTTTCTTTTGAAAATACACCTCACTTGGTATCCTGCCTGAAATAAATAATTCAGTACTTAAATCCGTTAATTCGAAATCATATAGTTTATTGATTAATAAATTTCTACTTTCAACTGAAAGGTTGTTCTCAGCTTCGATGAGAAAAAAAAACTTTGTTTTAGTTGAGTCTAAAAAGCTACTTTCTATGAACTTTTTCGTATTAATTGTTTGGTTAAAACTATCTAGATCTTTGAGGTTTAAAACTTTGGATGTAATGGGAAATAATCCAGAGCTTATTATTTTGCGTTCATTGATTATACTATTTACTGTTTTGACACTTTTTAAGCGTCTAATTGTATCGTGAATATTTTTTAATTCCTGAAAGTCCTTATAGTTAAGAGCATATTTTGTGCTTATGCCAAAAAAAATAAGATTTTCGTCATCAATTAATTTAGATAATTCATCTTCATTGGAGATTTCATTAATTATTCTCTCAGTGTCGAAAAAAATTTTTGTATTTGCAATTGAGAATAATGAAAATAAAAATAATATAATAATGCCTATGAATATTTTTATTTTATGATTCCAGATAAAATTCATTTAAGAAAAACTATAATAATCTTTAATAAAATAAATTTATAAATTATAACTTATAATTAATGTCAATAATAACTTTAAATTTTTTTACTATTCTAAATTATATTTCTTTTATACAGAACCATCATTAGGTAATTCCATCCATATTAGTTAATAAACTAATATAGGATATAAATTAGCAACAATTTCTGAACTATTGCATAATTCTATAACTTCCATTGCACTGTATTCAGTACATTCAAAAGGTTGAAGACTTGTTAGTGGTAATGTGCACGGTTGAATTAATGGTGGTGCATCACCTATCACTAAAATAAGTTTATTATCTGATTCCCAGAAACCTTGATTTATACATCTGTAAATACCATCGAACACTGATTCCGGGTAATCACAACCACCTGTAGTTGATAGACCGTCAACTAATTCTTGAATTAAATCATGATCTTCTGTTAAATTTTGAAAATCAAACCAATTTCCACTAGTCCATAAACTGTCACACGCTAAATCTCCATATGTTGCTAATCCAAGTCTACAGTTGTTGGGTAAAATATCGATTATATCAGTTAGTCCATCTCTCACCTCATCAATATCATCCCCCATACTACCAGTTTTATCAATTAAAAACATTAAATCAGAATTTTCATTTGCATGTGAATTAATAACATCAATAATGGTAGCAACTAGGTTGTCTGAGGTTCCAGCAACACTATATTCACCACCGGTTTCCTGCGCTAATAGTTCAAACCAACAACCTGGTTCGCATCCTACATAGCCTGTGCCAATATTAGAGTACATTAGTCCATTATTACTATTTTCATCTGCAGGTATTCCTGAATTATTTTCAGGATAACTTCTTAATCTATACTCGTATATGATTGGTTCAGTCATCCATGAGTCTAAAAATGAGGGCATATCTGTATCATAAAATTCTCTTTCATCTTCTTCAAGTGCAACGATTTGGTACCATTCTGTTGTTCCTTTTATTCTTCTATCAACAACCTCGTGTCTAGGGTGTTCATCTACTTGTTCCCATTCTATTAAGACACCAATTGGATTGGTAATTGAGCATCTTAGATTAAATTCTAAAGGGAATTCTTCTTTTCTACAGCTAGAAAAAACTAACAGTATTGAAATTGTTAAAATAAAATAATTTTTCATCTATTTTGGGGGTTTATCTATTATTCTATTAAATATAATGATTTATGATAAAAAAAAAACTAATTATTCTATTATCATTACTCAATTAGTCAAGTACTTTAAATAAATTACTAATTTAGAATGATTGAATAGCCATCAGTTGTGTCTTCAAACTTAGAAGAAAAAATGCCGAGAAAATTTAAAATAGTTGGTCCTATATCTGCTTGACTAGAAAAATAACAACAATTAGCCTGAAATTCTACTGATGGGTGTTCAGTAATAAAAATAGTTCTGTTAATGTTAGGATCATTAGCATCACCATGACTTGTGCCTTCTCCACCATGATCAGAGACCACCATAAATAACCAATCTTCTCCGTTTAATCTTTTATTTTGAATGATTTCATAAAGTTCTGATGTGTATGAGTCTAATTGATTGACTTTGTCTACATACTCTTGAATATTACCACTAAAGCCATGAGCATGCCCGGTTGCATCTAGTTCATCAAAGTGAATGAAAATAACATCAGAATTAAGCGGATTGTTGTTTAATAGTAAATTTTTTGTTTTTTCAAGTACTTCTGAATCATTTATATAGTCTAGTGGAGCATAGTCAGTATAGTCATTCATTAGATAAGTATTGATTGGTATCCAATTAACTATAGATGCAGTTTTTTTAGTACTGTCAGCCAAGGTGATATAATGAAAAAATGAAGGGTATTCACTGTAGTTGTTATTATCAAAATCATTATTTAAAACATTATGTTTATCCATATGTACTCCAGTTAGTATAGAAGACCAATTGGGACCGCTGTATGTTATTCCTTCTGTAATATGATTTATGTTAGAGTATGTGTTTTTATTTTGAATAACTTCATTGATAAACGGAGTACTTGTTAAATTCATCACATCACTTCTAAAACCATCAATACCTACGATCAGTACTTTTCTATTAATTTTGGTCTCATCAACTGTTATTGTATGATTTATTTCATTAAGGGAATCATCATCTGGATCACAAGCAGATATCATTAGCATTGCAATAATAAAACTTGAAAGAGGATATTTATAATTAATCATTTAAATAAATTTAGTTGAAATATAATGTAATTTATCCAATTCTTCTTTTGATAGATCGATCTTNAGTGCTTTAACATTATCTTCCGCTTGCTTAATAGAAGTTGCACCTGGTATAGCAAACACATTATTATGATAATTAATAAGCCAGCATAAAGCAATTTGTGCTGGAGTAGCACTATGATGTTTAGCAATAGCTTTTAATTCATTAACAANTGGTAAAGAATTTGCAATATTTAAATTTCGTTTATTTAATTTTACTTTTCTCCAACGGTGAAGATTTTTTAGTAGTGCAGGGTTGTCATGAAACTTACCAGTTGCAATTCCTTGAGTTAAGGGAGAATAAGCGATAATAGAGATATTAAGTTCTTTAGCGGTTTCAAGAACACCATTAGATTCAATTCTTCTATTTAAAATACTATATTCCATTTGATTAGATGAAAGATGCAGTCCTCTTTTTTCGAGTGCTCTATGAGCTCTAATCATTTGTTTTTGATTAAAATTGCTGACACCTATATGCTTTATTTTTTCCTGTTCAACAAGATCTGCCATAGCATTCATTTCTGCTTCAATACTTGAAAACCCTAGTGGCATATGTACTTGATGAAGAGTTATGGGATAATCATCTAGATATTTTAATCGTTTATCTATTGTCTTTTTTATAGAGGATGATAGTCTAAAAAGGGGCCACCACTTTGTTGCAATAAAGTGAGTATTTTTATTAATCTTTAATTTATTGAGTGCTTGA
This sequence comes from Flavobacteriales bacterium TMED191, assembly GCA_002171975.2. Taxonomy (NCBI): domain Bacteria; kingdom Pseudomonadati; phylum Bacteroidota; class Flavobacteriia; order Flavobacteriales; species Flavobacteriales bacterium TMED191. Next base: position 9,891 of record NHIO02000021.1, on the reverse strand, counting down.
GACAATCCTTTTTCAGACTTACCCCATCCATATAATTCAGCTGTATCAAACCAGTTTATGCCTCCATCAATAGATTGTTTTACTATTTCTGTTGTATTGTCATCTGATAAACTAGGCCAAAAGCTTCCTGCAAAACCCTTGTTTTTACTAAACTGCCAACATCCCAAACCTATTTTTGATAGTTTAAAATTTGTTTTTCCTAATTGTAATAATGACATAGATTATTTTTTTTGTAATTGACCTGATAATTGATAAATAATATATTCTTGAATTTTTGTAGCAGATAGTTTAGCACTGTAGTTAATTTCAGCTTGATCTAAAAGCATTTGTGATTCTCTATACTCTAAATTACTTAATTGACCAGAATCATATAGGTCTCTACTTATTTGAGCTTTTTTTTCTATTGTTTTAAGATTTTTCTTTAATAGATCTAAATTATTTAACGATTCACTATAATTATAATAAGCGGTCGCGAGAGCAGTAATAATAGTTTCTTGAATTTGTTTACGAGACAATTCTTTTGATTCAAGGTTTATTTTAGCGCTTTTAAAGGCTTTTCTTCTCATGTTAGCTGAAAATATAGGTATTTCAACATTTAAGCCTGCAACAAGACCATAATTATTTTGTTTACTTATGAAACTTGTTTCGCTCTGTATATTACTATAAGAATATGAGGAAAAGAAATCAATATTAGGAGAAAATGATGATTTTGCTATTTTTAATTCATATTCTGAAACTTTATAATTTAACTCTGAAATAATTATACTAGTATTATTTGATTTAGTTTGTTTAGTTAAATCATCTAATTTAAGATTGTAGTTAAAGTTAAATTCATGTTTTAAGGATATCGTTGAGTCAGGAACACCAAGCAACAGAGACATTCCTTGTCTACTAGAATGGAGATTAATCATTGCTTCTTCAAGATTTATTTTATTTTGATTTAAATCAACTTCTGCATTAAGTAAGTCTAATTTTGATATTGCACCATAATTGTGTTTTTCTAGAGCTTGCTGATATCTATCAAGAGATATATTATAACTTGTTTTAAAGATTGAATGAATGTTTTGTTGATTAAGAAGATCATAATACTGTTGTATAATTTCTAGTATTTTATTTTCAACTTGATATCTTATATTATTATCAGCAATACTATTTTGATTTTTAAATTTATTTAAAGTATAGATTCCACTAAATCCACCAAACAACTTATATGTCAGACCAATAGAAGAGTTTATATTTGAAGATCTAGCTTCAGATGCTTCAATTTCAGAGCCCATATCACTCCCAAAATCTAGGAATGAGTTAAATTCTAGTTCAGTATCATTAACAGAGCCATTATAACCAGATGAAATATTAATCATTGGTAGCAAACCAGCAGCACCAACATGATTGGTGTTTTTAATAATCTCTACATCATTTTTAGCTATTGCTAGATCCTTACTATTTGTAAGGCCGTATTGTATCGCCTGCTCCAATGTTATAGTATTTTGAGCGTATGCTAAAGATGTAATACAAAAAATAATTATTATATATTTTTTCATAATTGGTTTTTTAATTCTTTAACTGAAGGTTCAACCTGTTCTCTATTATTAGCCTTGCCAAAATACAATCTAATATTATTGACTGTGAGCAACATGATTGGTAGTAATAACAAGGTTAATAATGTAGCCATAATAATACCATAACTAAGTGATATTGCCATTGGAATTAAAAATTGAGCTTGAATACTTTTTTCAAAAATAAGAGGTAATAAACCAAATACTGTAGTTATTGTAGTTAGAACAATTGGTCTAAATCTAGTTAGAGCAGTCTCCTCTAATGCTTTTAGAAATTGTTCTCCATTACGTAGTCTTAAATTAAATGAGGTAATAAAGACAAGAGCATCATTAACAAGAACTCCAATTAATGCAACAACACCAAAACCTGAAAGCACGCTAATAGGCATTCCATGCAATAAATGTCCAAAATAAACTCCAACAAGAGTAAATGGCATTAAAAAAAATACAATCAATGTTTGTGCTTTAGATCTAAAGGTAATAAGAACAATACATAATATCAATAATGAAAAGACAGGCATAATTTTTTTCATAGAATTAGCTGTAATTGTACCTTCATCAGAAGATCCAGATAATTCTAAACTTACTGTTGGATACTTTTCTTGAATTAATGGAAATAATTTATTTTCTACTTCTGCAATAATATCAGAACTATAAGAAGTTGAACTTGCCAATTCACCTTCTATCTCAACAATTTTTTTGCCATTTTTTCTATTAATACTAAGAACCTTATTATCAATACTAAAGTTCACAAGTTCCTTTAAGGGGAACACACCACTATTTGTTTGAATTTTCATGTTTTCAAGAGAAGAAAAAGAATTTCTTTCATCTTCATTGAATCTAATCCACAGTTTCATTTCATCGTCTAATGTTTGTAAATCTTGAACTTGTGTACCAAAGAATGCTTGACGAACTTGAAATAATATCTCATAATTACTTAAACCTAGACTTTTAGCATTTTGATTTAAAGTAAAATTAATTTCATTGGGCCCATATTCATAATTACTTGATGTAGCTGAAACTCCTTGAACTTCTTTTAATTGTTGTGTAAACATAATAGTTGCAGCTTCTAGTTCTTCTGTATTATTACCTAATAATGCAAAAGCAAGTGGTCTCCCAAATGGATCTCCTACTCCAATAATTAAATTTTCTAAATCAGGGATGTCACCAAGCTCTGATCTTATAATTTTTACTATATCATAAGCTCTTATACCTCTACTTTCCGGAGGTGTCATAAATATATCTACAGTTCCTTTATGAGACTCTGGACCTATTTTAATTTCTATTTCATTAAATACATCTGTATTTAAGGAGTCTAATAATTTTTGTTCTACTCTTTTAACCGTATTTAAGATGTCATCAGCATACAACTTGGTTTTTTCCATAGTTGTCCCTGGTTTAGTTTTAAATTCTATATATAAATCATCTAGCTCAACAGAGGGGAAGAAAGTAAAATTGACTCCACTACCAAACACAAATAGAATGAATAAACCAATAAAAATGACATAAGCCACATGAGTTTTATTCATTAAGTATCTTAAGATTGGTTTATAATACTCATCTCTTAAATGGTTTATTTTTTGATTAAAATAGACTGATAGTTTATTTTTTTTAATGTTCTTATCTAGTGCCTTTGAGTATGCAATATGAGCTGGAAGAATAAAAGCACCTTCAACTAATGAGAAAATTAATGTAGTAATCACAACAAATCCCATTTGCCAACCAAATTCACCCATCATACCCTCAAAAAAGAAAAAAGATAGGAAAGCTACAGCCGTAGTAGAAACCCCTGCAAAAACAGCTGGAAACACTTCCATTGTCCCTTCTACTGCAGCACTATATCTATCAAGTCCACTTTCAAACTTTCGAATTATATTTTCTCCAATAATAATACCATCATCAACTAAAATTCCAATTACTAATATCATAGCATACATTGTCATCATATTGATTGTAATAGGCGGAGCTGGAGCTAAGAAAAACATTCCCAAAAAAGAAATAGGTATACTAAGTGCCACCCAAAAAGATACTCTAGGATGGAGGAACATGGTTAAAAATAATAATACTAGACAAAAGCCTATAATTCCATTCTTAGAAAGTAATTCTATTCTTTGTTTTAGTGGGTTTGAAGCGTCAAATAATACTTTTGCATCTATATTAGTATTACTAATATTTAGGTCAGAAACATACTGTCTAATGTAATCAGCAATAAATATAATATCTTGAGTCTCAGTATTACTTACAGTAACGTTTACTGATCGCTTATTATTCCTAAACCTCTCCATGGTATTGGTAGACCAAGTGTCTTTAACATCTGCCACATCCTTAAGATATATAATTGACCCATTCTTATTAACTCTAATAATAATATTTTGAATTTCTTTAGCAGTATTAAATTTATTATTTGATCTTAATAAATATTGCTTATCATTAACCTCTATCATTCCCCCTGATAAATTAATATTCTTTCTAAGTATACTTTGATTAATTTCTTCCATTGATAAGTTAAAAGCCAAAAGACGTTCTTCACTTACCGCAATTTCAACTTCTTTTTCAGGCATACCAGTTATTGAAATCTCAGAGATACCGTCAACAGACTTTAATTCATCTTCTATATCGTTGACAACATGATGTAGATAATCTAAATCATTATTAGAGTTAATAGAAAAGCTAATCGTTGGCATAACAAATTCAATTTTTCTAATAAATATTTCTTCAACATCAACATTAAATCTAATTTGATCTATTGCATTGTTTATATTTTGTAGACCAACGTACATATTTGCTCCTCTTTCCATCTCTATATTAATCATAGCAATATTTTCAGACGAAGATGATGTAATATCTTTGACACCTGCAACAGATTCTACTTTATATTCAACTTTTTTAGTGATTGATTCTTCTATTTCCAATGGAGACAAACCAGATGCTAGTACTTGAACTGATATTAATCGGCTTTCCATTTCTGGAAAAAAAGTTGATCTTAAACTGTTTAAACCAACTATACCAAAAGCAAATATTAAAAACATTAATAGATTTGCAGTGATAGGATATTTTATAAAATAAGATATAAGTCCTTTCATGGAATTCAGTTTATTAACATATTATTATAAAAATAATTTCTATATTGATTAACCACACAGTCACTAATATTTAAGCCGTTAATAATTACAGAATCATTTTGATAACAAATTACATCTATATTTTTAAGTTTTAACTGATTTTCAACTATCGTGTAAACCTGATTTTCTCTTGTAATTTTTGATCTTTCAATTTTCACCACATTATCAAGATCGTTACAAATAATTTCACCAGTAATAAACATGCCATCTTTGACTCTGTTATCATTTACCGATACAAAAACATCAACACTTTGAGTTAATTCGTTGATATGACTCCCTACTCTACTAACACTTCCTTTAATTGTTGAATTCAGGTCATTAGAAGTTATTAAAACAGTATCTCCTTTTTCAATAAGTTTAGAGTCATTAACACTAACAGACCCATTCATCTCATAGTTGTTTAAATTAATAAATTCCCCTAATGGTTGTCCAATTATAATACTAGAACCTGGATCAATTAAAACTTTAGTTAGTACTCCTTCAAATGGTGCTTTTATTTTAAACTTATCAATTCTTTTTTCTAAAGATTTTATTGTATAGTAATTTGCAAAAACTTGTCTAGAAGCAAAAAAATTACGTGCTTTTAGTTGCGTAATCTTAGGAAGATTTGGAATTGGAGAATCTAGGTTAAAATTATTAACATATGATTGTAATTTATTTCCTAAAGATGGGAAATCCATTTTTACATCGGCTAAAACTTGTAATAAAAGTGCTAAAAATTGGCTTTTTATAGACTTTAATTCTAATTCAATATCACCATCATCAATACTCAATAAAATATCTCCTTTTTTAAATATTTCTCCTACTTCAAACCTAGAATACTGAACTTTTGATACTCCATTTACTTCCGAAATAATATTTATCTTATTTGAAGATGTTATTCGACCAGATAATTCAATTAAGGGTTTAGTGTTGATCTGCTTAATATTTGTACAATCTATAGTATTAACTTTTTTAGTATTGGTTTGAGGGTCACTTATTGATTGATTGGTTTTATTTTTTACAATAAGAAATGTAACTAGTATAAAGAAAGCTCCAATAAAAGCTATTAATTTTTGTTTTTTGTTCATAATTTATGATTTTCTGCCTGACAAAGATATGTAAAACTAAAAGATAGAAATGATTTTTTGCAATCTAAATTTTTAATTTAGAACAACTATTCTATATAAAGAAAAAAAATATGTAAACAATAATATATTTTTTCATAATTTTAAACTATTAAATTAAAATATATATAATATGTCGAATCATCTTTCTATGCGTTCTGGAAATCCTGCTCTTTCAGCAGAAACATTCAAAGGAGTTACTATTTCATCCGATGAAGTCATGACAATTAATGGTACAGTAAATAAAACAGCTATAAGCTTACTTATATTAATTGCTGCAGGTACATTTACTTTTTCAGGTAATTATAATTGGCTTATTTTTCCCGGTTTCATCGGAGGTTTTATTGTTGCAATAATTACAATTTTTAAAAAAGAATGGTCTCCTATTACTGTACCTATATATGCATTTTTAAAAGGACTAGCTCTTGGAGCAGTTTCTCAAATTTATGAAAATGAATTAGCACCAGCCGATGGAAGTTTTGATGGAATTGTATCTCAAGCTATTTTACTTACATTAGGTATATTATTTTCATTATTATTCGCATATAAAACTAAAATAATTGCTGCTACCGAAAACTTTAAACTTGGCGTATTTGCTGCTACTGCTGGTATAGCTGTGTTTTATATAGTTAGCTTTGTTGTTAGTTTTTTTACAGGAAGTTATCCTGAAGTTTTAAATCCATTGAATGGAGGTTTAATGAGTATTGGTGTAAGCCTATTTATTGTTGTAATTGCATCACTAAATTTAGTGTTAGACTTTGATTTTATCGAAGAAGGTGCAGAAAAAGGTGCTCCTAAATACATGGAATGGTTTGGAGCATTTGGATTACTTGTTACTTTAGTTTGGTTGTACTTAGAAATACTTAGACTACTTGCAAAATTAAGATCTAGATGAGAATAATATTTTTATTATCAATACTATTAACATGTTGTATGAATAAAGATAAAAGTAACTACGTAGAACCACCTATTGCAAAAAAATATCCAGAAAAGCTATCTATTCATGGTGATGAAAGACTAGATAATTATTATTGGATGCGTCTAACTGATAAACAAAAAGAAGCTAAAAATCCTGATCAACAAACTAAAGATGTGTTAAATTATTTAAATGCTGAAAATCAGTATTTGAAATCTAAAATGAAACATACAGAGTCCCTGCAAGAAAAACTTTTTAATGAAATTAAAAATAGAATTAAAAAAGATGACTCCTCCGTTCCGATTACAATTAATAATTATTCTTATTACACGAGGTTTGAAAAAGATAAAGAATATCCTTTTCATTGTAGAAAAAAGATAAAAGATCAGTCACAAGAAGAAATTATGCTTGACGTATCTAAAATGGCTGTAAATTTTGATTATTTTTCAGTTGTTGGTCTGTCAGTTAGTCCAGACGAGAAATTATTAATCTACGGAGTTGATACTGTTTCTAGAAGGGAATATACTTTATATATTAAAAATTTAAATACAGGTGAAATATTAATTGATAAAATTTCAAATACTACTGGAAGAGGTGTTTGGGCTAATGATAATAAAACATTTTTCTATACTAAACAAGATCCAATTACACTTAGGTCTTTTCAAATCTATAAACACATACTTGGGACTCCACAATCTCAAGATGTTTTGGTTTATGAAGAAAAAGATGATACTTTCAATTGTTATGTTTCAAAATCTAAATCTAAAAAATATATTATAATAGGTAGTTATCAAACTCTATCTTCTGAATACAGATATATTGATGCTAACAAACCTAATCAAGACTTTAAAATTGTTCAAAAAAGAGAAAAGGATTTAGAATACAATCTATATCACTATGAAGATCACTTCTATATTTTAACTAACTATAAAGCAAAAAACTTTAGATTAATGAAAACATTAATCTCACAACCATCAAAAGAATACTGGACAGAAGTTATACCACATAATAAGAATATTTTAATTGAAGGTCTTGATATTTTTAAGAATTATTTAGTTGTTGAAGAACGTAAAAACGGATTAACTAACATTAGGATAATTAATTGGGAAAATAATAAAAGTTATTACATAAAATTTAATGATCCTGCGTACACTGTATCTACGATGGCAAATCCCGAGTATAATACTAATATTTTGAGATATGGCTATACTTCCTTAACTACACCAAGTAGTACTTTTGATTATAATATGGATACTAAAGAAAAAAGTTTGTTAAAACAAGACGAAGTGTTGGGTAATAATTTTTCTATTGATAATTATGAATCTAAAAGATATTATGCAATTTCAAGAGACGGAAATAAAATTCCTATTTCATTAGTGTATAAAAAAGGGATTCAAAAAAATTCAAAGAACCCCCTATTGCTTTATGGGTATGGAAGCTATGGTTATAGCATGGATCCTTATTTTAGCTCAGTAAGACTTAGCTTGTTAGATAGAGGTTTTGTTTTTGCTATTGCTCATATTAGAGGTGGCGAAGAATTAGGACGTAAATGGTATGAAGATGGTAAACTATTAAATAAAAAAAATACTTTCTATGATTTTATTGACTGTGCTGAATTTTTAATTTCTAAAAAATATACCTCTATTAAACATCTTTATGCTTCTGGAGGCAGTGCGGGTGGTCTACTGATGGGTGCCGTTATTAATATGAGACCAGATTTATGGCGCGGAGTAATTGCTGGAGTTCCATTTGTAGATGTTGTATCAACAATGCTAGACGAATCAATACCATTAACTACTGGAGAATTTGATGAATGGGGAAACCCAAAAGATTCAATTTACTATGATTATATTAAATCTTACTCTCCTTATGATAATATTGAGTCTAAAGAATATCCCAATCTTCTAATTACTACTGGTTATTGGGATAGTCAAGTTCAGTATTGGGAACCTGCAAAATGGATTGCAAAATTGAGAGAAATGAAAACTGATCAAAATCTTTTATTGATGGATTGTAATATGGATGTTGGTCATGGTGGTGCGTCTGGTAGATTTAAAAGGTATAAGGAAATTTCACTTGAATATTCATTTCTTCTAGACCTAGAAAACATTAAGAACTAATCCTTTCACAATATACAATGTAATATCTTTTTGTAAACATCCTTAAAATTGGTCTAACACCAAATTTAAAGTCAGATTTTGGAGCCCACTTTTCAGAATCAATAATCTTCCATCCTGTTTTTTGCAATAAAAAATTAAATTGCTTTTCTTCAAATTCATGATAGTGTTTATCCCAATCGTCTTGTTCGTTCCAATACGCATTAGCAAACCAGAGTTTTAATGGAACTGAAGCAATTAATTTAGAAGCCTTTATTTGATTTAATACATTAAAAGGAGCTAGCATGTGTTCAAAAATTTCAAATGCGGTAATTAAGTCAATATTAGGATTTAGAACAGATTGAAAATCAATATCTAAATTTTCACCTGATGTGTTTTTTATATTAAAACCTTTTTGCTTTATGAATTTTGATAAATCATTAGATGTTCCTAAATCAAGAATTCTTTCTGAATGTTGGCAGTGTTTTGATAAGAATGAAAGAGTTTTTTTAAATCTCCAAATTTTTGATTTATCCATCTTTGAAAAATTGTGATCGCGACAGGATTCGAACCTGTGACCGTCTGCTTAGAAGGCAGATGCTCTATCCAGCTGAGCTACGCGACCATTTTTTATTTTACGCGAATTTAATAAAGAAATTTAAATTATATGACTAATTTAATTTTATAAATATTATTATGTTTATTTTATTTGTTTAGAAACATGTAAAAAAAAAGCGAAGATCTCTCTTCGCTTTTCCAAAACTATAGTTTCCTATACTTTTTATTATCAAAGGCTTAAATTGTTAATCTTTCTATTTTTTGTTAAAAAAACTCGTTAATTAACTTTTTATCCTTGTTTACCCTATCTGAGCATCGCTACTCTCTTGAACATTGTTCAAATTTAAAGATTTAAAAAATCCATTCGGACTTCAAAACTTTAGACACTTATTGACACTAGGTCAATTAGATGTCAATGAAAGTCAAATTGACTTCCGGGTAACCATGGATTCTCATAAAAGCTATTTCTAGCAAAACAGTCATTAGAACTGAAAATGAGTGCTTAAAACTTCTCTAAGCATATCTAAACCATTAATA
>NHIO02000020.1 GCA_002171975.2 Flavobacteriales bacterium TMED191 | reverse complement strand
GTTGCTGAAAATAATAAATTTTGTCTTTTTTTAGGTAATCTTTTTTCTATAGATATAATATCATCATAAAAACCCATATTCAACATTCTATCAGCTTCATCAAGTATTAAACACTCTACTTCCGATGTGTCAAAATAATTAAATCTCAAATGAGCCATTAATCTACCGGGAGTACAAATAATGATATCACTACCCTTTTCTAAAGCTTGTTTTTGATTTTCAAATTCACTACCTGTCCCACCGCCATATATTGGATAAGAAGATGTGTTTGTAAAATAAGAAAACCCTTCAATTTGTCTATCAATTTGCTGTGCTAATTCTCGTGTAGGAGCAATAATAACAACTCTCACTTTATTAGTTTGTTTTACTCTATTTAGTTTATCTAAAATAGGTAAAACAAATGCAGCTGTTTTACCAGTTCCTGTTTGAGCACAAGCAATTAAATCTTTTCCCTTTTGTATGACAGGTATGGCTTTTTCCTGTACTGGGGTAGCCTTTACAAACCCCATTGCATCTAAGCCTTCCTGAAGTTCCTTGCCGAACTTAAATGTTTGAAAATTCATATTTTAAAGATAGTAAAAGCATTAATATAAAAGCTAATTGATATGCTATAGTGTAGCAGTAAATGACCCCCCACCCTACTTAAATGACTACAGCAGTTTTACAAAACAAATTTTGCGCCGCTTTTTGCACTATTTATCAACTCGTTATATCTAAATATAAAAATTAATATTATTAAAATAAAAAGTATATTTTAGGATATAAATTATATTTATAAAAAATAGTACTATGAAAAAATTCACTTTAATAGCTATCTTATTTGGCATTATCACAACAAAAGGCCAAATAGTCCCTACAAACTCATCTTATAACGAAAATATAGTGTGGGAAAATGTTTTCACAAATGGTCCAGAGGGAAAAGTAAATAGAGGAATTGTTGATTCAGATGGTAATTGTGCTATTGTGTTTATGCCAGAGAATACATCAAGAATTCATAAAATAAATGGTGAGAATGGTGCATTAATTTGGAGTATCACAATTGAAAATACTATTGGATTTGGAATTTCTGAAATCAAAGAAAATAATAGAGTTGATTATTTGGTTTCAGGCGGATCTGGTGAGACACAAGAAAGATGGCTCTGTAGATTAAACGGAGATAATGGATCCATTATATGGGACAAAACATATACATCGTCTGGCAATCAGTATCAATTTGATGGAATCAGGATGACCATAATTGGCAGTGATGGTTATATTTATGGTGCTGGATTTATTGGTGGTGACGAAGCCGGAACAATATTTATTGTTTATGCAGGCAAAGCTATGTTAATGAAAATTGATCCCGCCAGTGGCGATGAAATTTGGACACATGAAAATTTAAACTCAGAATATGCACTAGCTGTTGTTGAATCTAATGATGGAAGTATGTATTATGGTGGAATATTATATGATGATAATTTAAAACTAACAAAGGTAAATACAAATGGAGATGAAGTATGGACTAGAAACCTTGATAATACCGAGAATATCATCCCTGCTGACCTAATAATTAGTTCTGAGACAATATACTATGGGTGCCATACAGCAAGAGAAGGTGCAGGAGATCCATTCGATTATACGTGTATTAGCTTAGATACTGAAGCTAATATAAACTGGATAAAACATTATGCTAACCCCAGAGGATATAGCTTAGAACATATAAGAAATGAATTATATGGTATTAAGGCAGATGAATCTAGTATTTATATGTTTGGTGGAACTGGAGATGAAAGTAATTATAGTGCTTTAAACCCACCATATGAATCATCAGATGTATGGAATGGATGGGTACTTCAAACCGATTTTAATGGTGACATTATTCAAAGTGATGTGTTCTGTCATGACAATGTTAATACTGCAACTGAGTATGGGGATTTAACTGAAGACGGATATGTTATTTTTAACGACACTGATGCACAGGGTGACACCGAAGTCGGAGTTATTAAAGTACAGATAAATAACAATTCAAATATTACTAAACACCCAATTATATTGAATAAAACAATCATTAAAACTATTAATATACTTGGACAAGAAGACAGAAATAATAAAAATCAAATAATGTTTGAAATTTATAACGATGGAAGTGTCAGTAAAAAATTTATTGCTGATTAAAATTGATGGCAGCAGTAAATGAACCCCACCCTATTTAACTGATTACAGCACTTTTACAAAATTAATTTTGCACCGCTTTGTTCGCCGTTTATCAACTCGTTATATCTAAATATAAAAATTATTATTTTAACAGAAAGAAATTATTTTAGAGTATAAACTAATTTATCATATCTTTGTAGCCAATCAATTTAAAATAATTTTCTATTAAATTTAACGAACTAGGGCTACACCCAAAATTACTCAAAGCAATTAAGGAGGAAAACTATACCCATCCTACCGAAATTCAAAAAAAAGCAATACCAATACTTATTAAAAAAAATGATGTGCTTGGAAGCGCTCAAACAGGAACTGGCAAAACAGCAGCATTTGCGTTACCAATTCTACATCATTTAATTAATGAAAACCAATTTAATAATAGAATCAAATCCCTTATTATAACACCAACTAGAGAGCTAGCAATACAAATTGATGAAAACATCACAGCCTATGGAAAGTATACTAATATTAAGAATGTAGTTATTTTTGGAGGAGTTAAACAAGGGCCGCAAACAAATGCTCTTAAAAATGGAGTTGATGTCTTAATCGCAACGCCTGGACGATTATTNGANTTAATGAATCAAGGATTTATTTCATTAAAAAGTATTCGATATTTTGTTTTAGATGAAGCTGANCGCATGCTAGATATGGGNTTNATACATGATNTAAAAAAAATAATAGCAAAATTACCACAAGAAAGACAATCNTTGTTTTTTTCAGCTACTATGCCAAATANTATTCTATCATTAGCNAATNGNATTTTAAAAAATCCANAAAAAATNGCTGCACATCAAATATCNACTGCTGCNAATACAATTCGTCAATTTATTTTTTACACAAATAAGAATACAAAAAAGGATTTATTGTTACACATATTGAAAACNAAAGAGATNTCTAATATCCTTNTNTTTTCCAGAACTAAACATGGTTCTGATCGAATCGTTCGTAATTTAAAAAAGAAAAANATTAANGCATTAGCCATNCATGGAAACAAATCACAAAACCAGAGACAAAAAGCATTGAAAGAGTTTAAAAACAACAACATAAAAGTATTAGTAGCTACAGATATTGCCGCTAGAGGAATTGATATCGACGATTTAAAATTTGTGCTTAACTATGATATACCTAATGAACCTGAAACTTATGTTCATCGTATAGGGCGATGTGGTAGATTGGGAAAAAAAGGAATTTCTATTTCACTATGTGAACCTGAAGAGAATATGTATATAAAAAATATTGAAAAGCTAATAAAACAAAAAATAGAAGTCATTCGAGACACTCCTTTCCCACAAACTGACAAACCCATGAATGCACAACAGAAAAAAGAGTTTGAAAAAGAGAAACAAAAAAAGAGGCAAGAGTTTTTTGCTAACCGCAAGAAGCGAAGATAAAAAAATCGAGGTAGCAGAAAAGAAAACCTGACCCATTTAACTGGTTAAAGCAGTTTGAAAAAATAAATTTTGCGCTGCTTTTTTCGCCATTTATCAACTCATTATATTTAAATATAAAATTAACATCTTAACGGACTAGATTTATTTTAGATTATAAACTAATTTATCATATATTTACGCCGATAAATTCTAAACAGAATGGTCTGTTTAAAATACTCTAAGCAATTAAAAATTTATAATAAATAAACAATGCTATGATGAATAATAAACTATCTTTTTTAATAATAACATTACTTATTTTATCTAATATATTGAACGCTCAAATTTGTGATGATTTAGAAGCCTGTAATTATGGACAAGAGGGTGATTGCATATTTACAATTGACAATCTAGACTGTGATGGCAACCCAATATTAACATATGCTTTAAAGATACAGGGTGTGATGGATCTTAATGCACCATCATCTAATGATGGTAAAGCTATTCATTTAATCGCACTAGCTGATATTCCAGACTTAAGTTTGTATGGAGTAAATATTTCTAATAATGGTAATGGTAGTGATGGTATTGAATGGACTTTTCCTTCCGGCTCCTCTGCTAGCGTTGGTGATGATATTTTATTATATAGAATCGGAACAGATCCTGATTTTTTTTCAAGTTACTTTTTATATTGCTGGTCAGAATTTGAATTAACATTTAATGACACTGATTTAAATAGTATGTTAAATCAAAATGGTGATGACCCAATGGAATTATTTGAAAATGGAATTGTTATTGACTANTTAGGTGATGTAAACGGAAATAATATGACTAATGATCCATATGAAGANTCATGGGTCTANAGAAATGATGATGGGTCATGGAATTATGCGGGTGAAGATGCNGATATAGAAATTAATGAATTATACACTNTTTATGCATCNGCNGCGCCCTANCCAATGTGTCCCGAAATAGCTAGTGGTTGTACTGATGAAGAAGCATGTAATTACGACCCCTCATATATAGTTGAGGACAATAGTTGTCAGTACCCTGTAATTTATGATTGTGATGGTAATCAATTATTAACTCTTGCTTTGAAGATACAGGGTGTAATGGATCTGAATGCTCCCTCATCAAATGACGGTAAGGCTATGCATCTAGTTGCTCTTACTGACATTGAAGATTTAAGTGTTTTTGGTGTAAATAGTTCAAANAATGGTAATGGTAGTGATGGTGTTGAATGGACTTTTCCAGAGGGCTCCACGGCAAATGCAGGAGACGATATTTTATTATATAGAATTGGAACAGATTCTAACTTTTTTTCAAATTATTTTGGATATTGTTGGTCAGAATTTGAATTAACATTTAATGACTCTGATCTAAATAGTATGTTAAATCAAGACGGTGATGATCCAATGGAATTGTTTGAACAAGGAATTGTGATTGATAATTTAGGGGATGTGAATGGAGGTAATATGATTGATGACCCNTATGAAGANTCATGGGTTTATAGAAATGATGATGGTTCATGGAATTATGCGGGTGAAGATGGCGATGTTGAAACAAATGAATTGTACACTGTTTATTCATCNTCTTCTCCATATCCAGTATGTCCTGACATCTCTAGTGGTTGTACTGATGAACAAGCATGTAACTATAATTCATTAGCATTAGTTGAAGATAATAGTTGTCAATATTATTATCCTTTTGTTTCAACGGGTTTAAATTTGGCTTTTGACTGCAGTGGAAATTGTCTAAATGATTCAGATGGTGATGGAGTTTGTGATGAACTTGAGTTTGAGGGATGCACTAATCCACTTTATTTGGAATTTTTTCCAACTGCAACTGATGATGATGGAAGTTGTTTAACAATTGTTAACCCAGGTTGTTTAGATCCGTTAGCGTGTAATTATNATCCTATTTTTAACACTGCTAATAATTCTCTATGTATATATCCTGATCTTTATGACTGTGAANACAACTCATGTTTCAATGATTCTGATGGTGATGGAGTNTGTGATGAATTAGAGNTTTATGGATGTACTGATCCATTGGCCTGTAATTATAATTATTTAGCAGANAACAACGATGACTCTTGTTTTTATAGTGAAGAAAATTACGATTGTGATGNCNTTTGTATTCTTGATTCTGACAACGATGGANTTTGTGATTATCTTGAAATATCNTCNGATGCATTAGATTATAATAATTGTGGTGGNAGNTATCTAAATCCNATATTCCAAAATATTGAANTAATNNCTAATATAACTTACTCAAGTGAACATAATNTNNAACTAGATTTATACCAAGGACAAGGTGANGTACTTANTGATGAAAGACCTCTTTTAATNTATGCTTATGGGGGTGGTTTTTTAAATGGAACAAAAGAGCAAGCAGAGGCAGTTGCTTTTGGTAATTATTTTGCTAGAAGAGGTTATGTTGTTGCTACAATAAATTACAGAATGTTTAATCAAGCTATTTTTGGTGAAATGATTTCATGTGGTGAAATAAATGAATTATGTATTTTTGGAATTTGTTTTCCTATTGGATTTGATGCATGTTATGAACAAGAAGATGTTGATGCATATTTTATAGACGCTGTTGCAAAAGCCTTAAGCGATGGAAAATCCGCGGTTAGATTTTTTAGAAAATCATTTGCAGANGGAAATCAATACAAAATTGATCCAAATCAAATTTTTTGGGCAGGTTGGTCTGCTGGTGGAATTATAGGNGCTACTAATTTCTTTATTGATGAAAATGAATATGAAAATATTAACATTCCTGAATTCACTAATGCANTTAATTATAATGGGGGTTTTAATGGAAATAGTGGAAATCTTGGTTATTCTCANNATGTAAACGGTGCAATTGGTATTGGTACTGGTNTTTATGGAAATACNGATACTTTTATCTCCCAAAACGATAGTGAAAAACTATATATACATGTTCATGGTAATTTAGATGAAANTGTNGATCCAAACTGTACTACTACAAGTATTTGGTCTAGTATTGGTGACTTTTTTTCTNNACTTCTAGATGCAAATCAAATAGGAGTTGTTTCANGTCTCACATCAGGTGAAANTGAAATGTGTGGAGGTCAATCTATTCAAGATTATGCTGAACAAAATAACTTTCCAAATTTTCACTTCTTATCAATTGATCAAGGAGGACATACATTTAATGAAGATGCTTTTCCTTTTACTAATTCTTGGGGAGAAAATGGAGAAAAGTATATGCATGACTGGATTGCNGCAACNCTTTATCCNTATCTTGATGCAACAGAAGATTGTATTTTAGGATGNACAGATTCAAACTATATTGAATATAATGCAGATGCNAATGTTTCTGGNTTTTCAACACCTAACACAACTAGCACTTTTGATGTTTTGGCTCCTATAGATGATGATTTTTCNNNATCTGGCTGTATATATCNANCAAATGGNTGTCAAGATGAAATTGCATGTAATTTTAATATAAATGCAATATATCCAGATNAATGTATATACTCNACAGACTTAGATGAATGTGCTNCATGTTCAGGCNATCAAGATGGTACAGGAACNATTATAGACAANGATTATGATGATGACGGTGTATGTGATGAAAATGAAATTTTTGGATGTACAGATTCTTTAGCNTGTAATTTTAATAATGANGCAACTGAAGATGATAATAGTTGTGANTATGTAGAAGAAGGTGATNTATATTGNGCAGGAGANTGTTTATATGCTGAAATTTTNTTTCANGAAAATNNNTGGGGNGGNGATGCAACATCATGGTCTGTANTTGACTCAAATGAAAATGTAATTTTTACTANTTTAACTGANNTAANTTANACATGTGAAAATGGTTACTGCGGCGACTTAATTTGTGGTTTTAATTATGGTGAATGTTACACTATTCAAACTGATGCACNATTTGATGGAAGTATTAATATTCAATTTCCAACACCTGAAAATTGTAATGGCTGTACTCAGCCATTGGGTAACTTTAATGGGAACAATACAAATACAGTATACGAATTTTGTGTTCCTGAAATTTGTCCTGAGGAAACAACTTTTGATCATGTATATATAAATTCATGGTCTGGATATGAAGAAGTAACATGGGAAATAACAAATCTTTTGACTGGAGAAATTGTTATTTCAAGTGATATTGAGAATGGAGGAGGTTCTCAAACTTATGAATATCACTGTTTTGAAGATGGAGTTTATGAAATGACAGTTTGTGACACTGAAAGCTTAAATGATGATAATTGGGACATGAATCTATGTATATATTCTGATAACTGGAATCCATATCAATGCGTATATTTCTATGATTATAATTTTGATTATAATGAAGATACTTATGTTTGTCAATCAGAAATTTTTGTTTTAAATGTTGAAACAGGCTGTATGGATCCTACAGCAGTAAACTTTAATCCTTATGCCTTATATCAACCTGATGAAGATATATGCATTCCATCTTGTCCAAATAATAGTTTCATTGTTATGCAAGAAAATGTATGGAATAACACCAATTGGGATGGAAATGAGTTTTGGGAGATAACTGATGACCTCACAGGTGAAGTTGTGCTTTCAGGAAATGTTGAAGATGGTTATAATTGTGATAATGGATATTGTGGAGATATTGAGTGTTTACCTACTGGATGTTATACAATTACAACATTTGGTGATTTTAACGGTAATATAAGCCTNTATACGCCAANCTACACATGTCCTACATGTACTAATTGGGTTGNTTCTGTTTCTCCTGAATCATCAACNTCNTTTTGTATNGGAGGAGATTGTTANGANAATGAGCAGTCGATATATACTTATGGCTTTAATGTTGGTTCATATTACCTAACATATNATGATGGCACAATATTAAANTTAAACTATGATACAAATTATTCTCCNGTATATGAATGTATTCCTGAGGGTGACTACACTGTTTGTGTTGATTTTGGCGGATTAACTACCGGTTCATTTAACTTCAATGATTTATCTTTCAATGCATATGAAATAAATGGGTCCAATAACTCATCTGGTTCAGAAATTAATTTTTGTCAATCTTCTAATATATGTCAAGAAAATGAATTCCAGTATTTAATAGAAGCAGNTAATGACTGTAATATTGATAGAACTTTTACATTAACTAATTCTATTACAGGTGAAGAAATTTGGTCAACTAATATATTAGCCTGTGGAATCTCAGTAGATGAAAACATTTGTTTATCGTCAGATATGTTAATCNATGCATGTGTTGATCCCCCATTCGATGGTGGTGGCTCATTTGAAGTATCTTATTATATGGAATATGAAACCAATATTGATTTAATTGAAATTCTTGGTTGGATTCCTGATTCAAACNCTTGTCAATCTTTTGATATACCTGAAATACTTATAGTAGGATGTACAGACGAGAGTGCGTGTAATTATGAGCCAGAAGCAGAATTAAATAATTATACATGCTTTTGGCCAACAGTAACAACAAATTGTGATGGTACATGTGTGGATGGATATTCATTAGATTGTNNTGGCAATTGTGGTGGNACATTTGTTTTAGATGAGTGTGGGATTTGNAATGGCCCAGGTCCAGATGAAAATTATGATTGTCAAGGTAATTGTATTGGTGAAGTTGATTGTGTTGGTATATGTGGAGGATCAACNGAAATAGACGAATGTGGGGTTTGCGGTGGTTCTGGTCCTGAAGATGGTTTTGACTGTCTTGGAAACTGTGTATCTGGTTCTAGCTTAAGTGTTGGTGGAGGTGATTATCCTGAGGAAGTTAGTTGGTCTATATATGATGAAAACGAATCCCTAATAATTGAAGGCGGTGCACCATATAGCAATGATTGTATAGATATTAATCTAAATGAAGGTTGTTATAGCTTAAGTTTAATAGACTCATATGGTGATGGTTGGAATGGTAACGTAATTAATATTGGAGGAGAACAATTTACGTTATATGCTGGATNCGAGTCTAATGAATTAATTGGTAACTGTCAACTTGAATGNAATAATACAGAACTTGACATTTCGGTGTCTCAATCAATTGCAAATAGTAATTTCGGATTTATAATTAACAGTTCTGATGGTCAAACAATTGCTTCTGGAGGATCTAATTTTGAAGGAAATGGGTGCTTTGATCTAGAGAATAACTGTTACAGCATTACTATGTCAAGTTCCTCTGGAAATGGACCTTTAAACGATGTTTTAAATGTTGGAAATTATAGCTTTATATGGCAAGATGGTAATAACTCTAATTCTAGTACTATTTCATTTAATTGGGCTTCGTTGATTCCTGAAGTAATGGGCTGTGGTTGTAGTCAACCTGTGGTCCAAAATGGATATGATTGTGCTGGNTCATGTTTATCTGATATTGATAGTGATGGCGTATGTGATGAATTTGAAATTGAAGGATGTTTAAACACAGCTGCATGTAATTATAATCCTGNTTCTACAAATTTAATCCCGTGCATTTTCGCTGACCTAAATTGTGAATTTTGCACTGCAGATGGGTCTGTAGTATTATTAGATGAAGATAATGATGGTGTGTGTGATAATGACGAGATTGCAGGTTGTGAAGATGAAAATGCTTGTAATTATAATAATGCTGCAACTGACTCAGCTGAATGTAATTATATTGAATCTGNATGTGAAAACTGTATTAATGGTATAGTTGTAAACAATGATCAAGACGGAGATGGAATATGCAACGATGATGAAATTACGGGCTGTACAAATAATACAGCCTGTAACTATGATTCTAATGCTACAGATGATGATGAGTCTTGCTATAATAATGATTTAGGTTGTGGTTGTGATACACCAGCAGCAGAAGCAGGTTATGATTGTGACGGTATTTGTTTAACAGATACTGATAATGATGGTGTATGTGATGAATTTGAAATTTTAGGTTGTACAGATAATAATGCATGTAACTACTCATATCTAGCTACTGAAGATGACAACTCATGTTATAACAATGATCTTGGATGTGGCTGTAATACACCTGGCCCTGATGAAGGTTATGATTGTGACGGTATTTGTTTAACAGATACTGATGGAGATGGAGTTTGTGATGAGTTTGAAGTTTTAGGCTGTACTGAAACTAATGCAACTAATTATGATTCAACTGCCACTAATGATGATGGNTCATGTGATTTCGGTCCCTGGGGAGAAATTGTTAATCCNGNATCTTGTNTAATGACGATTCTTCTTCCAANTGAACTAACTATTTACAATNANAATGAAATTATGTCATCTGCATGGATTGGNGTATTAGATTCANATGGTAATGCTCANGGTGNAANTTATTGGTCATCTGGGCAAATTNCATCAATTGAAGTCTATGGTGCTGGCTTTTTGTCGATCAATAATATGGAACTAAACTGGGTNATTTACCCGGAGGAGTATCAAAATAACACTCCTNTGTCTCCAATAGTTACTTTATCTGGATTAAATCAATTTTCATGTGGCTCTATTGCAATAGTCTCTTCAATAATGATTATAAATGAATTATTAGGCTGTACAGATAGTTCTGCATTTAATTACGATTCAAGTGCAAACTCAGACGACGGCTCATGTATAGCTTTTNCATATGGCTGTACAGATCCAACATCATTTAATTATGATTCAAGTGCAAACACAGATGATGGTTCATGCATAACTAGTCCATGGGGAGAAATTACTACAACAGATTGTAATATGACCATACTATTACCTGGTGATGCCACAATTANATTTGANGGTGAAACAGTCAATGAAGCATGGATTGGTGTAACAGATNATGATGGTAATATATATGGNTCAACATTCTGGACAGCTGGCAATACAACATCAATTGCTGCTTGGGGTGAAGAATCAGGATTAGACAATGGTTTTGAATCNGAAGAAGAAATTAATTGGATTATATCTTCTAATGATGGAANCATTATGGGNACNGCAACATTTAGTTTTGGTGCAGGATTATATATATGCAATGGACTAGCAGGTGTTACATCATTAGACTTTNTTTCAACATNTATACAAGAGATAGAATTATCAACTGGATGGGGTATATGGTCTACATATATAGATCCNGCTGATGCTAATATGGAATCTNTTGTTTCTGACATTGTAACNAATCTTACAATAGTAAANGANGAANATGGTCTNGTATACTGGCCANTGTTTGNNCTTAATTCNATTGGTNACTTAACTGATGGAAAAGGATATCAAATCAAAATGATGGCTGATGATGTTATAATAATTGAAGGAAATCTNGTGNCATCTGATTTNCCNNTAACNTTAANTGAGGGNTGGGGTATNATGGGATTCCTNCATCCAAATGNAGATGGNTATAGTGNNGTAGANATGATGGCGCCAGTAGTTGANCAATTAACAATNTTAAAGGATGAAAATGGATCTTGTNTANTGGCCANTGTTTGNNCTTAATTCTATNGGAAATATGATGCCNGANAAAGGNTATCAAGTNAAGATGATGGAAGATGCTNTATTTAGNTATCCATCAGGNGGTAGATTNGNNTNNAGTGATGTTACAATAGTNGAAAAGNCNGTATATTATGAAACAGCTTATAANACTGGTAATAANATGANAATAGGNCTTCCATTTATCATCNTGGGAGGTTATNCCANNTATCGGTGACGAGATCGCTGCTTACGATGAATNAGGAAGATTGATTGGAAGNACTTCATTTANTGGTGANAATATCGCTCTTACAGTTTGGGGAGATGACTTAACAACAACTGCTAAAGATGGTTTAGCAATTGGAGAGAAAGTTACATTCAAACTATGGAATTCTGATATGAATACTGAGTCTACACTAGTTGTAACTAAGTGGGATGCAGGAAGTGATGCATATACTATAGATGGTATTAGCATTGCATCTAACATCATAGTCTCAGGATCGACATCAGCAGATGCTTACAAATTATATCAAAATGTACCAAATCCATTCAATGGAACAACAACTGTTAAGTTCTATGTTCCGGAGAGTACAGAGGTTACAATTGGAGTATATAATATGTTAGGAGAACAGGTTGCTGAAGTAACTAATGATATATTTAATGTAGGAAAACATGAAGTAACATTCGATGCAAATGATTTAGGTCAAGGAACCTATTTTGTAAGAATGAATACTGATAGCTTTACAGCGACTAAAAATATGAATATCGTTAAATAAGCTTAATGATCAACAAAAAGAAAAAGCCTCATTTTAATGGGGCTTTTTTATTTACAAAATAGCTTTATTAAAAAGAAGTAAAATGAAATGAACCCCCACCCTATTTAACTGATTACAGTAGTTTTATAAAACAAATTTTGCATCGCTTTTTGCGCCGTTTATCAAATGGTTATATCTAAATATGAAAATTAATATTTTAAAAAAAACTCACATTTAAATTGTACAGACCATTC
>NHIO02000019.1 GCA_002171975.2 Flavobacteriales bacterium TMED191 | reverse complement strand
ATTCAAGGATAACAAAAACAAAAAATACATGATTTTTTGTCAGTATTTGAAGAATCCTGTTCATAAATTTATCTCATTAATACACCGTCATATTGATCAATGTTTTTTAAAGCAATACCAGTACCACGAACAACGGCTCTTAAAGGGTCTTCTCCAACATAAACAGGTAGGTCGGTTTTATTTCGAATTCTATCATCTAAGCCTCTTAGCATTGCACCACCACCAGCAAGATAAATTCCACTATTATAAATATCAGCAGCTAGTTCAGGTGGAGTCATTGCAAGTGCTTGCATAATTGCATCTTCTATTTGTTTAATTGATGCATCTAATGCACGTGCAATTTCTTTGTAGGACACTTCAACCGCTTTTGGCTTACCAGTAGTTTGATCTCTTCCTTGTACCTCCCAATTAGGTGGTAACTCTTTATCAGTATCTTCTAAGTTTTCAAGAGCAGCTCCAACTTCAATTTTAATTCTTTCAGCAGATCTTTCGCCAATAACTAAATTATGATTTTGACGCATGAAATATCGAATATCTGATGTGAAAATATCACCTGCTACCTTAATAGATTTATCTTTTACGATTCCGCCAAGTGATAAGACAGCAATTTCAGTTGTACCGCCTCCAATATCAATAATCATATTCCCTCTAGGTTCTTGAACTTCTATACCCATTCCAATCGCTGCTGCCATAGGCTCATGAATAAGGTACACTTCTTTTGCACCTGAAATTTCAGCCGAGTCTCGAACAGCTCTTTTTTCAACTTCAGTAATTCCAGATGGTATGCAGATGACCATTCTTAAGGACGGAGCCCAGAATCTATTTTGTAATGAAGGAATACTTTTTATAAATTCTTTAATCATTTGTTCAGCTGCATCAAAATCTGCAATTACACCATCTTTTAATGGTCGATTAGTTTCAATACCCCTATGGGCTTTACCATGCATTTGCTGAGCCTTGGTCCCCACAGCAATAACTTTTGCAGTTTTTAGTTCTGTAGCTACAATAGAGGGTTCATCAACTACCACTTTATCATTATGAATGATTAATGTATTAGCAGTTCCTAAATCAATTGCAATATCTTCGGTAAAAAAATCAAATAATCTCAAAATTTCAATGTTTAAAATGTCTGGTGTTAGTAAATATCATAGCCATATCATTATTATTACAATAATCTATAGATAGATTGTCATTTTTTGAACCTCCTGGTTGTATAATAGTTTTTACACCCTCAGAATTTGCTATTTCAACGCAATCAGGAAATGGAAAAAATGCGTCTGATGCCATCGCAGCATTTTCAAGATTTAAAGAAAACTGCTTTGCTTTTGCAATAGCATGTTTGAGAGCATCTATTCTAGAAGTTTGACCACAACCTGATCCTAGCAACTGCTTGTTTTTTGCTAAAATTATTGCATTTGATTTAGTGTGTTTACAAATTTTATTAGCAAATATTAAATCTTCCATTTGAGTTTTTGATACCTTTACTTTTGACACAACTTCAATAGTCTCCTTACCATCTTTATGATCTTTTTGTTGACAAAGTACTCCATTTAAAACTGTTCTAAATGACACTTTTTCTAAGTTAGTATTTTTTTTCTTTAAAATAATACGATTTTTTTTACTTTTTAATAATTCAAGTGCTTTTTTTTCAAATTTAGGAGCAATTAGTATTTCAAAAAATAATTTATTGATTTGTTGAGCAACTTCATAATTGATAGTATCATTTGTGACAAGAACTCCTCCAAAAGCAGATATGGGGTCGGCTGCTAAAGCCTTTGCCCAGGCTTTTGTTATATTGTTATCCGATGCAAAACCACATGCATTGTTGTGCTTAAAAATACCAAATGAGGTTGTTGAGAACTCTTCAATTAAGCTAATTGCAGCATCAAGATCTAGGAGGTTATTATAAGATAGTTGCTTGCCGTTTAATTGTTCAAAGTTCTGAGTTATGTCACCATAAAAGACACCTTCTTGATGTGGGTTTTCACCATATCTAAGCCATTGAGCATCTACAATATTTTTTTTAAACATCGAAGGTAATATATTATTTTTTTGGATTTTAGAGTCAAAATATTTCGAAATTGCTAACTCATAATTTGATGTTGTGACAAATGACTTTTGTGCAAAATTTAATCGATCTTCCAACGTTGTTTGACCATCATTTTGCTTAATTAATTTAGCTGCGTCGTTAATATCTTCCATACTACTTACAACAAGCGTTTCTACGTAGTTTTTAGCGGCCGCTCTAATCAATGAAACACCACCGATATCTATTTTTTCAATAATTTCTTTATGATTTTGTGTGTTCATTAATGTTGCTTGAAATGGATATAAATCAACGATAACCATATCAATTGTTTTAATATTGAATTTATCTAAATCCATCTGATCGGATTTATTATCAGATCTGCTAAGAATCCCTCCAAATACTTTAGGATGGAGGGTTTTAACTCTTCCACCTAATATTGATGGATATGCTGTAATATCTTCAACAGAATTAATTGGGATATTATGTTGTTCTAAAAACTTTTGTGTTCCACCCGTTGATATGATTGTAATCTTTAGTTTTTTAAAAAGTTTTGCAATTGGTAAAATTTCGGATTTATTATATACTGAAATTAGTACATTTTGAATTTTTTTCATTTATATGATTTAATGGTTAATCGCAACAACTTCTGTTATTTTTTCAGCAAGCTTGTCTTTTAAAAGGCTTTCAATACCATTCTTTAATGTCATTTGAGAAGATGGGCAACCACTACATGCCCCCTTTAAAAAAACTTTTAAAACGCCTTTTTCACATGAAACTAATTCTATATCTCCACCATCCATTTGAATACCAGGCCTTATATATTTATCCAGGATTTGCTCAATTTGAATTATTAGTTGAGATTTTTTTTTATTGGATTTTTTTTCACTTTTCTTAGTTTTATTACTCACATAAATTAGAATGCCATTATTCAGAGATTCTTGAATAAGTATTCTTAATTGATTTGTGATATCCATCCATTCTACAGACTCATGTTTTTTTATAGATATATAATTGTTGGAAATAAAAATTTCTTTTACAAATGGAAATGTAAATAATTTTCTCATTAAAGTTAATTTCTCTGTTTCATTAACAGTCAAGTACTCTCTAGATTCTTTTGCTAACATCTTGTTGGAGACGAACTTCATGACAGCTGGGTTTGGAGTTGATTCTGAATAAATAATGTATGGTGATGCCTGCGACATGAAATTATTAGTAATATTATCTTATCGATAAAGATAATGCAATAAAAAATATAAGTGATTATTTATTAAAAAATATTTACTTCTTCTAATAATATTTTTGATGAAAAGAATAATTCAGTTTTTTTTTGAAAATTTTCTGTATAGTCTGAGACATAAAATTGATGTTGTAGATTTTTAGATTTACTTTTTAATGCTTTTTTTTCTTTTAATGAATTTTTAATTTTAGTTTTTATATGGTCAATAGAATTGATTATTTCAACTTTAAAATTGAAGTATTCATTAATCTCCTTTGTAATTAATGGATAGTGAGTGCACCCTAGAATTAAACTATCAATATCTTTTAGTATTTTATTATTCAGGTATGAATCTAAAATACCTTTTGTAAATAATTGGTGATTATCTTCTTCTATTAGGTTAGCAAGCAGAGGTGTAGCTAAACTTGATACCTTCACATTATTTTTGTAGGATTTAATTTTCTCAGCATATATATTTGATTCTATTGTAGCATTAGTGCCAATTACACCTATGTGTTTGATTTTTTTTTTTTCTGCAACATAATCTATGACAGGATCTATTACATTAAATAGTAACGCTTTATTTTCGACTTGTTGATTAATTTGGAAATATGCAGCTGCAGATGCGCTATTACATGCTATTACAATTGCTTTACAGTTTTTATTAAGCAGGAAATCTACGATTTTATTGCAGTAATAGTTTATACGTTTAAATGACTTACTTCCGTAAGGTAGATGTTGAGTGTCCCCAAAGTAAATTATTTGTTCATCAGGCATCAGCCTACTGATAGAAGATGCTACAGTAAGTCCTCCAATCCCAGAATCAAATATTCCTATAGGGCCTTCAGGGTTCAATTTATATATTTTGTTAAACTATAAATTTAATTGAGCTTTAACCATGTTAGTAATATCATGTGTATCATTTTTATAGACAAGACCCCCAGCATTACCACCAATATCAAATACATATGAATATCCTTTATCCTTAGATACCTCATCGATTGCATTTTGAATCTTTGTTAGGATAGGCTCAAATAGTTCAGCTTCTTTTAGTTGGATGCTTTGTTGTGCAGATTGTTGAAAAAGTGTAATTCTTTCTTCAAGATCTTGTAGGCTTTTCAATTTATCATTTCTAATTGCTTCAGACATACTGTCTTGATTTACTTGAAAATCCTTTAATTGTGCTTCATACTCACTTCCCATCATTTGTGCTTGCTCTTGCAAGTTTTCAACCTCTTGTTGTAATGCAAGTTGTGCTGTTGCTGCCTCTGGCATTATAGAAATTATTTCTTGAGAATTAATATGACCTAATAGTTGTTGTGAATATCCAATTAAACCAATTAATAAACATATAGTAGTAGTAAAATATTTTATTTTCATGAGTATTTTTTTATTTGTTAATAACCTAGTTTTTCAATTATTTCATCACTTTTGTCCAATTCTGGGTGTGAAAATAACATAATTAATTCGGAGGATTTGTCAAAAATGATGTCATATTTAGCTTCGTCAGCAAATTCATTAATCGCTGTGTATATTAACTCTTGAATGGGTTGTATAAGTGCTTGTTGCCTATTATATAAGTCTCCATCAGGTCCGAACCGTTGTTTTGTTAATATTTTAACTTCTTTTTCTTTTAATATAATTAATTCCTCCCTTTGTTTTTTTTTCTCTTCAGGTAGAAGATATTGTTCTGCTTGGTATGTACGATATAATTTTTCTACATCATTTTTTAATAAGTCAATTTCTTCTTGCCATTCTATTGACAAATTGTTTAGTTCTTCTTGAGCAGCGTTAAATTCAGGAATATTATCTAAAATATAACGGCTATCTACATAGGCTATGTTTTGAGCATGGATAAGTGAAGTGAATAAACCAATAATAAAGATTAAATGTTTCATGTTTTTTAAAATTCTAATGACAAATTTAATAAATTAAAATTGTTGACCAATAGTAAAGTGGGTTTGCCATCCACTTTTTGTAGTATATCCTGGAATATTATCAAATCCATGTCCAAAGTCGACACCTAAAACACCAAACATTGGCATAAAAATTCGAATACCTAAACCAGCGGATCTTTTTACTTCAAAAGGGTTAAATTGATTAAAATTCATCCATGAGTTTCCTGCTTCTAAAAATCCTAGTGCATATATTGTTGAGTTGGGATTTAAAGATATAGGATACCTTATCTCAATATTATATTTACTATAAATCGGCGCTCCATCATTTTCGCTAAGAGAGTTGTTCGGGTAGCCTCTTAATGATATTAATTCCCGACCATCTAGTGAGTATCCACTGAGCCCATCGCCTCCCACAAAGAATCTTTCAAATGGCGGGATACCAAGCTGTTGGTTATATGCAGATAAAAATCCAAACTCAAAATGTGTTTTTAAAACAAGATCTCCTGATATTGCACTGAACCAGGTTCCTTGAGCTTTCAATTTTTTATATTCTAAAAATTTAAATTTTTCTTGATCTCCCATTTCAGAATAGTTCTCATTGGTCAATAAAGAGTAAGGAGGTGTAATTTCAAGATTAATAGAAAACCTAGATCCATATCTCGGATAGATTGGATTAAAAATTGAATTACGACTAATAGTAGTTGAAATATTTATATTATTAGAGTATCCATCACTAAAATCAAATAAACTAGTTTGATAATCTTCAAGTTGATATCTATTAATATTGAAGCTATTTTGAATGGTAAAATAGTCATCAGGCCATTTAATACGCTTACCAAGACCAACACTTATACCAATTATTTTCATAGAAGAACCCTCAGTAAATGATTGTACAGATTTCCATAATGCAATAGAAAAAGAGTTTGGTTTTTTCCCTCCTAGCCACGGCTCTTCAAATGATATACTATAATTTTGATAGTATGAACCATTAGATCGTGCTCTTAGACTTAGTCGTTGTCCATCACCAGTCGGTAATGGCGACCATGTAGTTTTATCTTTTATTCCTTTCGTTGAAAAGTTACTAAAACTTACACCAAATGAGCCTACAAACATTCCATTTCCCCATCCACCTTGTAATTCAACCTGATCGGCAGGCTTTTCTTCAACGGAATAATGAATATCTACATTTCCAGTTTGTGGGTCTGGAATAGGATTTACACCTAATGATTCAGGATTAAAAAAACCAAGTCGATTAAATTCTTCCTGTGTTCTAATAATATCAGACCTTTTAAATAACTCACCAGGTAATGATCTAATCTCTCTCATAATAACCCTATCATTTGTTTTTGTGTTCCCCTCTACTTTTACATTACGAATTTTTGCTTGTTTACCCTCAGTGATTTGTAGTTCTAAATCAATATATTTATTAGAGTTAATTACAGTCTCAACAGGATTTATTTGAAAAAAAAGATAACCATCATCCATATATAACGCACTTATATCATCTCCATTTCTACTCATGTTTAAACGTTCATCTAATAATGCAGAGTCAAATATGTCTCCTTTTTTAATTCCTAAAATTTCGGTTAATTTTTCTGATTCATATTTTTTATTTCCAAGCCATGAAATATCTCCAAAGAAGTATTGTTCACCCTCCTTAATTTCAATATTTATTTGCATATTTTGATCTGATAATTCTACAAAATCTTCATTTATTATTTCCAAATCACGAAATCCTTTAGAATGATAAAAATTAATAATAGATTTTAAATCTTCTGCATAATCTTTTTCGATTATCTTAGATGAAGAGAATAGATATCTAAGGCCTGTTTCTCTTGTGTTTTTCATCACTTTTTTTAATTTCGAAGCTTTTATATTATTGTTTCCAGAAAAGTTAATGGATTTAATTTTGACTCTCTCTTTCTTATCTATTACAAAATGTAATGTTTTCCTATTCTCATTAATAGAATCTGGAATAACTTTAGATTGACAAGTAGTTTGTAAAAAGCCTTTTTCAACAAAATGATTTTCTATTATTTGGTTCGTATTATATAATAAGCTAGAACTTACGGCCATACCTATTTGTAAGTCAATTTTATCTCTTAATGCATCTTCTTCCGACTTTTTAATCCCAATAAATTTGAATTTTGTTAGTGAAGGGAGTGCTTCTAAATAAATTTCAAGAATTATTATTTTATTGTCTTGTTGACGTTTCCATACTTGTATGTCTGAAAAAATATTTTGATTCCAAAGAGCTTTTACTCCGTTTGATATTTCTTCACCTGGTGCAGATAATTCTTGCCCAATAGATAGGTTCATTATTCTTAAAATCGAAGGATTATCCAAATTATGATTGCCAGTTAATTCGATACCCCCTAAAATGTATTTTTGGCTTGTAGTTTGCTGTTGTCCTAAAGCAAAAAAACAATTTAATATTAAAATAAATATGAAGTTAAAACTTTTCATTTTCAATTTGTTCAGTTGTTTTCCCAAAACGTCTCTCTCTTTTTTGGTATTCAAAAATAGCCATATATAATTCTTCTTCATCAAAATCAGGCCATTTTTTTTCACTAAAATACAATTCAGAATAAGCAATTTGCCAAAGTAAAAAATTACTTATCCTTTTTTCACCACCTGTTCTTATTAATAATTCGGGGTCAGGTATATTAGAAGTTTGTAAGTATTTATTAAATATCGCTTCATTTATAATTTCTTTTTTTGAGCCTTTTTTTATTATTGAATTTAGAGCATATAGTATTTCGCTTCTTCCGCTGTAACTTAGAGCAAGTGTCAGTGTTAATTTATTATTATACTGTGTTTTTTCAATAATCTCTTCCAATATTTCTTGAGATTTTTTAGGTAAGTCTTTTGTATTTCCTATAGTTTGAAGTTTAATTTCATTTTTTAAAAAACTATTTTTATTCTTATTTATGGTTGCAACAAATAAGTCCATTAACATTTCTACTTCTTTTTTAGGTCGTGCCCAATTTTCTTTAGAAAATGTAAATAGAGTAAGGTATTGTATATTCAATTTAATTGCAGTTTTCACAATGGTATTAACAGATCTTACACCCTGAATATGTCCAGAAAACCTATTTTTTCCTTTTTCTTTTGCCCACCGACCATTACCATCCATAATGATAGCTATATGTTCAGGGATATTATTTTTAATAATTTGTCTATATATATTCATTGAATAAAATCAATACATTCTTGTATAGGGTCTTTTATGCTATAGATAATACTCACGCCCAAAAAGCCATATTTATCTTTATTGTTTGGGTCACCTCTTTGAAATCCGTCGCTAAAATTATGAGATGAAGGTTCAGCAAGTTCTAGAGCTAAGTCTGTCATAATTGATTCATCTATATATGTTGTGCTTACATCATCAAGATAATCATTAAATGTAATTCTCCAACCTACGGTCAAAGATAATGTGATATAATTAAAAATATTGGCTTTATAGCCAACACCAAAAGGTATGGAAATTCCCGATAGTTGATACAAATCTCGAGCAGGATAAAAATCCGATCCTTGACCCTCAGTTGATAATGGTCTTAGGTTATACCATAAACCATTATTAGATTGGTTCTGGGGATTATAGTAGTATTTACTAACTCCAGAGAATATAAAAGGACTAAAGTTGTAATCAGAATCTCTACTTGAATATGGTCGAAAATTAAATTCTAATAGTAATGCAAATTCGGTAATTCTAGATTTGAATTTCAAATTTCTTGTATTTATATAGAAATCATTGCTTTCTAAATCATTTGATTGAATCTTACCAGATTTAATTGATAGGTTTAGTCCAAAATAATAATTAAAGTTTCTTTTGAATTCAATACCAACTGTTGGTTGAGATTCTAAAATAGCATTTTCGGAATTTTGATAACCAACATCGCCATGAAATAGGGTCCCACCAACAAATAATCCTAATTCATTAGTTTGGCCATATCCTATCTGGATTGAGAAAATAAACAAGCAAATAGTAATGGTATTATTGTATATTTTATAGTACTTCATAGTTTCTAGTGTCTAAGCCCCATAGAAGCTTTTCTCTAATTGTTTGTGAGTAATTTGCTGAAAGTAATTCTAGTAATTTAATATTATAATTTGCTTTTTTGATAGTTATACAGGTTCCTTTTCTAAGATATTCATTTCTTGAGTCCATGGATAATAAAAATTTCCGACTATTATTAGGATCAATAATCTTAAGTTTGATGATATTATTATCAGAAACAATTAGTGGACGGACATTTAAATTATGAGGTGCAATTGGTGTAATTATAAAATTATTAGAATTAGGCATCACAATAGGTCCACCACAACTCAATGAATAACCAGTAGAGCCAGTAGGAGTAGAAATAATTAGCCCATCAGCCCAATAAGTGTTTAAATACTCATTATTTAATAAAACTTGAATATTAATCATTGAGGAGTTTTCTTTTGATGAGACGGATATTTCATTTAGAGCATATGGGAATGGCAAGTTGGTATCTTCAGCTTGAATTTCTAGCAGAGTCCGATTACTCAGTTGGTATTTTTTGTTAGTTAAATAATGCATTAATGTAGATATTTCATTCCTTGAAATTGTTGCTAAAAAACCAAGTCTTCCAGTATTAATTCCAACAATTGGTATTTCAGTGTTTTTAACTAATGTAGCAGCATCTAAGATTGTACCATCTCCACCAAAACAAATAATATAATCAATATTTTGTTGAACCTCGTCTATAGATTTAATCGTTTTAATCGTTTTATTATTGTATTTAAAAGTTCTTTTTTCTAATAATTGAAAAAAAGATTTTGTGCAAATAATATTATGATTTCCCAAAATTAGCTCATCAATAAAACAGATTATCTGTTCACCAATATTTTTTGAGAATTTTTTACCATGCAGTATTAATTTCATATACTAGGGGTTTAGAAATTTTATAAAGGATTCAAATCTATCATCTAAATTATCTAAATCTGGTTGATTGATAAATTTATTAGAAATATTATAATCATATCTTTCTAGAGCTTGTATAATTCTTTCCGCATTTGAACACCTTATCATGATGTTTATATTAATCTTATTGTCTTTAAATTCTGTAAATAATGAAAGTACTTTGCCATTATTTTCTTCAATCAATCTAGATATTTCAGAAAGCATGTAGTTGTTTTCGTTTGTAGTTATAATTAGGATACACATACTAGATTGATTTACATTGATGGTTCCAATTTTTGTTATAATATCGACTGCTTTAATATATCCAACATATTGATATTCTTTGTTTATTACAGGAACTAGTGTTAGTTGATTTTCTGAAATTATTTGAATTGCTTTAAATATATGCTCATCAAAATATATATAAATGTTATGAAGTTTATTTTTGATAGATTGTATAGATTTTTGTAAGTCTTCCATATTCAAAATTGTACTTTCATTGATGAGTCCAAGAAGTTCATTTTGCGAATTAATAACAGGAAGGTGGTTAACTTTATATTCATCCATTATAGATAGTGCATAAATGCCTTCATCTTTTATATTTAGCGGATCAATATCTTTTTTTATAATATCTAATATCATTTAATTTCTTAATGTATATTTAAACAAACTTAAGACTTTTAATAAAATAAAATGTAAAATTATGACACGCCTTAGTGTAAATATAAACAAAGCTGCTACATTAAGAAATGCAAGAGGGGGGGGGAGGCCTAATATCACTCAATTTGCCATTGATTGTGAATCTTTTGGAGCAGATGGAATTACGGTACATCCAAGACCTGATGAAAGACATATTAAAAGTTCCGATTTATTTAGTCTTGCTAAAGTAATTACAAAAGAATTTAATATTGAAGGTTATCCCTCAGAAGAGTTTATAACGCTGGTTTTGAAAATAAAACCTACACAGGTCACTTTAGTTCCTGACCCCCCTAATGTACTTACGTCCAATCAAGGTTGGGATGTTATAAAAAATAAAAACTTTTTATCCTCAGTGATTAATAAATTACATTTAGAGGGCATCAGAACTTCTATATTTATTGCACCCCAGAAAGAAATGATTAGGGCAGCTAAAGAAATTAATTCAGATAGAGTTGAGCTTTACACGGAATTTTACTCTACAAATTATCCATTGAATAAGCATGATGCTATTAAACAATATTTTACAGCTGCAAATTATGCTAACGAATTAAATCTTGGATTAAATGCAGGTCATGATTTAGATTTACACAATTTAAATTTTTTTCATAAAACCATTCCTAATTTACTAGAAGTTTCAATTGGTCATGCGTTAATTTGTGATGCATTATATTTAGGTTTAAAAGAAACAATTAGCTCTTATAAAAGACTTTTGAAATGATTTTAAATTCTAAAATTATTGGTGAAGGTCCAAGTCTTATAATTTTACATGGTTTATTTGGTTCTTTGGATAATTGGTTTAGTATTGCTAAATACTTATCAGCTAATTTTCAGGTACATATTTTGGATCAAAGAAATCACGGCAAATCATTTCATGATATAACTCATAATTACAATGATATGTGTAGTGATCTATTTAATTATGTCAGTCATTATAGTTTGGCTAATACTCATCTTTTAGGACACTCTATGGGAGGTAAAACAGCAATGTATTTTGCGTTAAAATACCCAGAGATAATTAATAAATTAATTATTGTTGATATTGCTCCAAAAAAATACCCACAAACTCATAAAAATTTAGTTTCATTATTACGTGAAGTTCAACTATCAAAAATTACCCGTAGAAAAGAAGTTGAGCAAATATTGATGAAAAATGAGTTTGATATGAATATGATTCAGTTTCTATTAAAAAATTTATATTGGATAAATGATAAAGAATTAAAGTTCAGATTTAATATAGAATCTATTTATCAATCTCTAGATCAATTAATGAATTTTGAATTATTAGAAAATACATGGAATGGTTTTAGTTNTTTTATTAAAGGTCAGAAATCTAATTATATTTTAGATTCAGATTTACCAATAATTAATAGCTTTTTTCCTAATTTTAAATTATTCAATATACCTGATTCAGGCCATTGGGTTCATTTTGATCAAAAGACAATTTTTTTAAAAACAATTAATAACATTTTAAATACATGAAATTATGAATTATATGGCAATTTTCAATAATGATGCGACAGTTCTAGGCTTCTTAATCGTTATGTTAACTATCATTTTTGTTTTAGAAAAAAGCAATGTTTATCAAATTAAGATTTTTTTTAAATATGTGCCAGCTTTATTATTATGTTACTTTATCCCTTCTATATTTAATAGTTTAGGAGTGATTTCAGGCGAGGAGTCAAATCTTTATTATATTGCTTCAAGATATTTATTACCAGCCAGTTTAATTCTTTTAACATTAAGTATTGATTTACAGAAAATAAGAAACCTCGGCCCTAAAGCTATTATTATGTTTTTAACGGGAACAATGGGTATTTTAATNGGAGGTCCTTTAAGTTTAATTTTAGTTACGCATCTTTTTCCCAATATTATACCTATATCATCGGATGATTTATGGAGAGGACTAAGNACTGTCGCTGGTAGTTGGATTGGTGGTGGAGCTAATCAAGCAGCAATGAAAGAAATGTTTGATGTAAATGATCAAATTTTTAGTTCTATGATTACAGTAGATGTTATTGTTGCTAATATATGGATGGGCTTTTTATTATATGGAGCAGGAATTAGTAAAAAAATGGATGCTTGGTTAAAAGCAGATGCTTCAGCGATAGATGATTTAAAAAATCAATTAATTAAGTTCAAGGAAAAAAATCAACGTATTCCCTCTTTTATAGACTTTATGGTTATATTGTCAATTGCATTTGGTATGACGGGACTTGCACATGCTTTTGCAGATATTATGGCTCCATATATTCAGATGAACTTTCCTTTTCTATCTAAATTTAGTTTGACGAGTAAGTTTTTTTGGCTTATTGTTGTTGCGACTACAGGTGGTTTAGTCTTATCATTTACAAAATTTAGACAATANGAAGGTGCTGGCGCTTCAACTATAGGCTCAATATTTTTATATATTTTAGTTGCTACTATAGGAATGAAGATGAATGCATTAGCAATTTTGGATGCTCCTGGTATTTTTTTGCTCGGATTAATATGGATGTTAATTCATGTAATTTTATTATTAATTGTTGCTAAAATTATAAGAGCTCCATTCTTTTTTGTGGCTGTTGGAAGTCAAGCTAATGTAGGNGGGGCAGCATCTGCTCCTNTAGTNGCTTCTGCTTTTCATCCATCACTAGCACCAGTGGGAGTATTATTGGCAGTCTTAGGCTATGCATTAGGTACATATGCGGCTTGGCTGTGCGGTATATTAATGCAATTTGCTAGTTTATAATTAATAGAGGTTCTTTGGATCCACCATTGACCTCCATATAATAAAGTCCAGATTTTTTAAGATCAATTTTATTTTGTCCAGCATTTAATACAGTATTGTAGACTATTTGTCCAAAGCAATTATATATATTAACTACGTTAGATTTTTCAATTAAATTAATGTGAATAGTTCCTTCACTTGGATTTGGAAAAAAGGAATTTTCTTTTTCCCAATTCATTAAACTAGTTTGAAAATCGCAATCAATGGAATAGGTTAGGTTAGAACCGATATTGCCCAAAAGGTCTCCTANTTCTGTAATTATTAAACCAATATTAGAAGAGACAATATTATCTAATGTTAAAGTAATTTTTGTGGGATCAAACATGTCAGTTGTAATATCTGTTATAGTTGCATTTGTGATGAAAAAATTATCAGAGTAGATATAATTGGGATCAATAGGTTCATTAAAGTATATATATACATAATAATTATTACCTACTTGAAAACAACTATGGGTTGATATAAATGGCGCATTTTCATCAGGTCCACTTTCTACATCAGAGGGAATTCTTAAGTCTACTTTCCAATCATTAAAGGTAGATGTAACTATCCCAGTTATATTATATGTGTCTCCAATTACTGGGTCAAATTCATAGCCGTCTGGGGTATTATGAATACCACAACTTCCACTCCCGTCATTAACTTCCCAAACTCCAAATCCTCCAGGTAATGATACACATTCGACATTTTCCATTCTAATTAATACTCCCTCATATTCTTCAGATAAAGCAGTTCCACTAGTTACTAATAATGGCTCAGGTAAAGGGTTGTTATTGCTAATAATGTATATGTCTTCGGGCTGATAAAATTCTGTTACTCCTGCGCCTCCACAAGCACTACAGTTGCAGGGGCTACCATCCCAACAAAATTCACTTATATCGCCCGATACAATTACACTATCTCCCATTGATGGCAGTGCACCTCCGCTATAAATATATATACCAGACCAAGGCGTTGCACCATCTTGTATATAAAAGCTATTTGCAAAAGCACCTGTTACAATACCGGTTGTATTTACAGATTGCCCTTCAAATGGAGAAAATTCGGATTGTCCTTGAATTTCACTAATAGGAGTTATGATTCCTTCAAATGGTAATGGAGGAATTATCTCTGAACCAAAAAAGCTTTGAGAGGCTTCATCACAGATTGTAGCTGTGATAGAATAACAAAACATAGANTTATAAATTTGTGCAGGAATTTCTGCTTCGTATTCACCATCTTCATTAATAGACATGACAATACTATTAGACTGGTCATACCAACTATTACCGTAATTTAGTATTGCATCTGTTACAGGGCAATTTATCGAACTTATCACATTTGCTGTAATAGTAAATATCTCNCCTCCACTTATTGGATTCGGAGTTTGAACATTTTCAATTTGAATTGAATTTATAGTTGGTTCTTCAGAATAAATATAATTGACAAATTCAGGATAATCAATGAATGGATTTCGATTTCCTTGCCAGTCATATATGACATCATTTCTCTTTCTTTCAAATGCATCAGGCAGATCTTGTTCATGCCATTGTAATAANGTAGATAAAACACCTATTTGAGGATTTGGATATGTTGTTAATCCATCTACTGGTACTAGATTTGGTTCGTTAGCACCTAGTCCATTCCCCTCATATCGAACGTCCATATATAGTATAATACGGGCAATATCTCCCTTAACTTCGTCTCTTGGTTCAAATGTCGAGTTAGTATCTAAGCAATCTGTTTCAACAGTTCCATTTAAAACAATTTGGCCTCCATTATTAAAATCTTTTTCGCCTCTTGTAGTATTCATACTAGCATCAACAGGCTTTAAATTATGAGCATCAGTATACAATGGTACTTCGAATGGATCACCAGCATCAAAATCTCCATGAGATTTAGGCCAAACGTGCTCTCTATTCCAGAAGTCAGGTTCAAAGTTTGAGGAAAAATCAAATTTATCAATGGAATTTCCACTATATGCCAGTATTATATTTGATGGGTTATTTGGGTCTTCATCAGCAGCTCTTAGTATACTTTTAGTTGTTGTATAGGAAAATGAAGTATGATTTCTAATGATATTATGTAATTCGGCTTTTAACTCTGTACCACTTAAGCCTGCACATGATGCATAATAGTCATTAGGTTGACTAAATGAAACCAAACTAATCAATAAACATATAGATAAAATGTACTTATTCATAATTTTAAAATTTATATTCAATAGATGCAATTAACTTTCTACCTAATCCAAAAAATGTCGACGCTGAAGCAGCATCAGAGTTCATTGGTGTGTCTTCAACATAGCTGGAATTATTTTCTGCATCACTTATATATGTTGTGTTGAGTAAATTTAAGATATTAAATTTAAACTTGAGACTGCTATTTCTGAAATAACGTGTATTTCCCACATGGAGACTAAATAAACTATAACTAGGTATTTGCCAGACTTCTTTTTCTTCATTTAGCGTAAATGGATCATAATCAGAAAAGAAACGGTCAAAATACATCCCCTTTAGTTGTATATATCCAGAGTTATTTTTATCTAAGCGAAAGTTATAACTAATACTTGATCCTATTTGAGTCTGTGGAGAATCTCCAACATATATACCTCGTGCATCAAAATAATCACTTTGCACAAGTTCTTGATCCAAATAAAAGTTAACTGTATCACCAGAATTCCATCTCCAATTACCAACAGAACTAAGGAATTCAAATTTGATATTTTTTGATAATTTCCACGCAAAATCAAGTTCTAATCCTTGATGAAGAGCATTGATTCCGTTGATGTTATACGAAACGGTTTCTCCCCCGTCTATCACAGTTGTTCCAGCTTGTGGCTTATTTTCCCAAATTGTATTATAGGCATTTAGGTTAATTGAAAAGTTTTGAGAACGATAACCATAACCTACTTCTATTGCCTTTACGATTTCATTTTCAATATTATAATATACTTCATTGTCATAATTAAATACATTACTAAACCTAGGTGCTTTTGATAAGATACCAGTATTAATAAATACATTATTATACTCATCTATATTCCAATTCGCTCCTGTTTTGATTGTAAAGCCAGGAAATGTTTGCCACTCAGTCTCTGTAAAGCGGGCTTCATTGGACTCGATAGTATAGTTTTGACCGTTGTAATTTATAGTATCATTAATCCCTATTGTCTCTACTAATACAGTATCTGATAAAACAAGATCTTGTTTTTTAAAATAATCAACTCTTTTATACATGGTTTTTGATCCTGTGAGGTTGATAAAAGTAGAAATACTACCATAATTATATTCCAATTGTCCAAAGCCACCAAGCCATTTAACAATTCCATCATTGTGATAATACATTTTATCTCCCTCTCGAAGCATTAAATTTTGTGAGCTTTCACCGACACAATTTTTACCATCCGAGCCTAAAACACCTGCATAATAGTCACCACCCAATAAGTCATAAACTTCTCGATAATGTTCTCCACGGTATGATCGTAAATCTATTCCTGAAGCTAAATCTAAATTTTCATTTAATTGATGGCTAAATGTAGATAATAATCCTGTCCAAAAATGATTGTTAATCGAGGAGTATAATATGCTCGTAGATTTTTTTTCAGTTTCACTATAAGCCAAATCGATTGACGGCCCACCTGGGTTAACAAAAGAATTCCAGCTATTTCCACTATTTGCATCAAAAATTGTTTGAAAATCAATTTGGTTTTCATCTGTGTAGGTTAGTTGTCCACCTTGAAAGCCAGTACCTCCCCCTTGACCTAGAGAATAATATATAACGTTGGTTAATGAGCTTTTGTTATTTATTTTCCATAAATGTTGAAAATTAAAATTAGGTTTATGGTAATAGTTCTTAAATCGATTGACAGTATTATTATCCCCCCAAATAGTATCAGTGGGGATTCCATTATTATAAATTACTTCGTAGTCATTGTATTCTCCCCAATTGGGGTTGTAATTTAATCCGTATCCACCTTCAACGGAGCCTGTATCTACACCTAATGCATGAGCAAATTCTTTATCATATACAGCCATTCCTGTTTGATATTTTCTTTGATCATGTTGTTGTGGAGCTCCAAATGCTGATAGTGAAAAAAGATGATTATTAAGTTGTTTCTGCCATTTTAAGTAATAGAAGAAACCCTGAGAGCCAGTTTGTTCTACGATTCCATCGGATTGTTTAAATGAACCAGCTAAATTAAATTTTCCGATTTTAAAATTTTTAGTGGTATATGCAAAAGATGTTCTAACGTAATTTCCACTCCCAAGCTCTTGTTTTATTAGTCCTCCTTCTTTTGAGTCCACTCCTTTTGTGAGGATATTAATGGTTCCTCCAACAGAGGGAAGTGCAAGTTTTGAAGCCCCCAAGCCTCTTTGAACTTGAATAGTTCTTGTTAATGCATCTAGGCCAAACCAATTTGACCAATATACCCATCCGTTTTCCATGTCATTCATAGGAACTCCGTCTATCATTACAGCTACATTTCTTTGATTAAAACCACGAATATTAATCCTTACATCTCCATCTCCGCCCCCTTGTTGTGTAGCATATACGCCAGGTGTTGAATTTAATAACATTGGGATTTCTTGACCAGCTAATTCTCGTTCGATTTTCTCTAATTTAACATTACTAAGAGATACAGGTGTTTTTCTAAACTCTGCTTGATCTCCTATAACTTTTACAACATCTAACACCGAATCATCATTTAATTTAATTATGAATCCAATTGGCTTATCTGCTTCGTAATTAATAGAAATACTTTTTGATTTATAGCCAATATACGAGACAGTTAATGTGTATTCTCCACTTTCAATATTTTGAAATTTAAATTCTCCGTCAATATTGGATGTCGTACCTTGCAGGTTATTAGAATTATCTTTTCTAATTAGAACTATATTAGCACCAATTAAAGTTTCCCCTGTTTTATTATCTAAAATACTTCCTGAAATTAAATTATTTTTGTTTGATGTAAATTTTTTAATAGAGTTAGTATTTTGATTGTTATTTATATCTTGAAATTTTTTCGATGAAGTTGTAAAATCTTCTAAAAGAGTATCTGGATTAAAAGAATTGTTGGTTTTGATAGTCCAATTTGTACTAATATCATTATTAAAAAAATCGGTATAATTTTTTCTAAATTCTTCAATTATTTTACTAGGA
Source organism: Flavobacteriales bacterium TMED191 (assembly GCA_002171975.2). Classification (NCBI taxonomy): domain Bacteria; kingdom Pseudomonadati; phylum Bacteroidota; class Flavobacteriia; order Flavobacteriales; species Flavobacteriales bacterium TMED191. The sequence continues at coordinate 65,111 of NHIO02000019.1, read as the reverse complement.
ATAATTGGGGTATTTTTATTAGCAGATTGATTATGATATATTATAAGAATACATGTTAAAATATCAGTTGCTTTATCCCCATAAGCTTGACGAAAGATTGTTAAGTCTCTATTAGTTTTTTTAGTGAAAGTACTATCTAAAGAATACGTATTTATCATTGCTTCAATAGAAGCATTTCGATATTTGGTTTTTTTCTCAATAGGTAATTTAGAACAATCTTCTTCAAATAAGTTGACAATAGGATTTAAATTAGTGGTTTGACAAAAAGCCAAACCACTATAAATTACAGTGCAGTAAAAAAATAATTTCTTTAACATTTATTCCAAAACAATTGATTTAGATCTGGTTCCATTTGCATCTGTAAGTGTTATTATATAAAGTCCACTAACATCAGGCAGATTAATTTCCATTTGATTATGATAATGTTCAGATTTATGAAGAATTATTTTTCCTTGTGGATTAAATACTTTTACATCAGAAATATTTAAAGTGTTTTTAATGGACAAGGAATTGCTTGATGTCGGGTTAGGATAAATTAAAAATCCAGTATCGATTTCCTCCAATTGAGATGCAAGATTACATATACAGTCATGAGAACCTAAATTAGCAAAAGTATTGACAGGCAGTGAATCCCATTGTAGAGTAGGGTCAAAAATTGTAGGATTCGAGTTAACTCCCTCTGTTACAGTCTCTATCCTCACTAAAGTATGATCTTTAGTCCATATTGCTCCATTTGCATCAGTCCATCCTGCTCCTGGGTCATCACCAACTTTTCCAATTAAGTCAACTACTCCTCCTCCGATCATTTCTAATGTAATTGCATCATTCCCATTAAAGAACATTGTCATTGGATACATGGCTGCTGAATCAGGATCCGTACCGCCGTAGTACGTACCATTTCCCCAAAAATCAATTTTACTTTGCAAGTCAGTATCAGCATCATATATTGTTACTTCTTCATTTGTAACACTGTCAGTATAGGTGTAATATCCATCCCAGACAGGAGCATCATAGCCTGTTCCTTCAGGATCTCTTTTATCTAAACCTATTACAAAAGTTGAATAAGGTTCAATAATCCCCTCAAGTTGTAGAGGAGTACTTGCCTGAGTAGCTCCGTTGGTATATCTCGATACGATATAAGAGGACAAGTCAATAGGAAGATCTGTTGGGTTATATATTTCTAAGGCCTTGTTATTTGACCAGCCTTCCACATATTCTGATATAAATAAGTCAGTACATTGTGCTTGTGAAAAGTTAAAGCATATAGTAATAAGTAATAGTGTAATAAAGTGTTTCATTCTAGAATTTTTTGGTTAAAAATAAAATTTGGTTGTTTACTAATTGTTAATTTAAGTTAAATTTCTTTACAATTAAGTTTAACAGTTTAATAAAAATAATATGCTAAAAAACATAAAATAGTTATATATATAAAATATAATAACAAGATTTTATTAATTATTTTTACACTTTAGTAAAATTAAAATGCAAAGAAGTTTAGTTATAATCCCTACTTATAATGAAATTGAGAATATTAGTATAATGATAAATACTGTATTTTCTCTCTCCGATGACGTGCATATTTTAATAGTTGATGATTCTTCACCTGATGGGACAGCAAAAGAAGTAATTGGATTGCAATCTAAATATCAAAATCGTTTGTTCTTATTAGAACGTTCGGAAAAAAGAGGTTTAGGCACAGCTTATATTGCTGGCTTTAAATGGGGGCTTAATAAATCATATAGTTATTTCTTTCAAATGGATTGTGACTTCTCACATAATCCAAATGATTTACATAGACTATATGCTTTATCAAATAATAAAAATTTAGACCTATGCATAGGCTCTAGATATATTTCAGGCATTAATGTTGTTAATTGGCCATTAAGTAGGGTATTGTTATCTTATTTTGCGTCCTTTTATGTAAGAATAATAACCGGAATGAACATAAAAGATCCAACGGCAGGATTTAAATTATATAAAAGAAAAGTTTTAGAATCCATTGATTTAAACTCTGTTGAATTTGTTGGATACGCATTTCAAATAGAAATGAAGTTTAGAGTGTGGAAAAAAAGATTTAAAATTTATGAGTTGCCAATTGTCTTTAAGGATAGAGAAAAAGGTGTGTCAAAATTAAATAGTAGTATAATAAAGGAAGCAGTATTTGGGGTCTTAAAAATGAAAATAAAGAGTATTTTTTCATCATCTTATAAATAGTATTATGGGTAAATTATTAAAGAATACAAAAAAGGTTAATGAAGGGTCTATCGAAGAAGTAGATGTTTTAATAGAGAATAATCTTATTGTAAAGATAGCACCTTCGATTTCTACTAAGCACCATGAAATTATTGATTTAGAAGGCAAATATCTCTTGCCAGGTGTGATTGATGACCAAGTGCATTTTAGAGAGCCAGGACTAACTCATAAGGCTACAATTTATTCAGAATCAAGAGCTGCAGTTGCTGGAGGAATAACTTCTTTTATGGAGATGCCTAATACCAACCCGCCAGTTTTAACACAAAATCTATTAAAAGACAAATTTGAAATTGGCCTAAAAGATTCTTTAGCAAATTTTTCTTTTTTTATGGGAGTTTCAAATGATAATATTAGTGAGGTATTAAAAACAGATTTTTCTAAAGTTCCAGGATTAAAAATTTTCATGGGATCTTCTACGGGTAATATGTTAGTTGATAATTTTTCTGTATTGAATAATATTTTTTCTAATGCCGAAGGTTTAATTGCAGTACATTGTGAAGATGAAGAAACTATTAGAATAAATAGTCAAAAAGCGAAAAAAAAATACGGTAATCAAGTACCTTTATATGAGCATCCTAATATTAGATCCAGAGAAGCATGTTTTAAATCTAGTTCATTGGCAATTGATTTAGCAAAGAAATATTCTAGTAGGCTTCATGTTTTACATATTTCTACAGAAGAAGAAGTACATTTATTTGATAACACTCTACCACTAAAAGACAAAAAAATCACATCAGAAGTATGTATACACCATCTTTCTTTTACAGATGCAGACTATACAAAGAAAGGAGCATTAATAAAATGGAATCCTGCAGTAAAAAATGCTCATGATCAACAAGCTTTATGGGATGGTTTATTAAATAATAAACTTGATATCATCGCAACTGATCACGCTCCTCATACAACTCAAGAAAAAAACAATCTATATTTTTCTTGTCCCTCAGGAGCACCAATGGTACAACATGCTCTGCCAATGATGCTAGATCATTATATAAACAATAAAATTTCTCTTGAATTAATTGTAGAAAAGATGTGTCATGCTCCTGCTCGATGTTTTAATATTAAAAAAAGAGGGTATATAAAAGAAGGTTATTATGCAGATTTGGTAGTTTTAAAAAAACAAAACTGGGAAGTTAATGGGGATAATATTTTATATGCTTGTAAATGGTCACCATTAGAAAATAAAATATTTAATTTTAAAATCTATAAAACATTTGTTAATGGTAATTTAGTATATAATGATGGAGTTATTCAAAATATCAACAATGGAAAAGCACTTTCTTTTAATAATTAGTATTTTGTTTATTAGTTGTAATCATAATTCAACAGCTTCTAAATTAATTCCTAGAGATTCATTTAAAAGCATTTTAATGGATATTGAATCTTCCAATACATATTTTTATGCAGACACAATGCATAATTTGAATCGTGACAGTTTTTTATTAGATTCTATTTTAATCCAACATAAAGTATCTGAGGCGATGTTTGATAAAACATTAGAATTTTACATTAATAATTTTGAAGAAATGACGACTCTATTAGATGAAATGAAAAATTCGATGACAGATTAACTGTTTTTTTTGAATAATTCAAGATATTTTTTGATGGATTCAGATGTTTTAATATAGCTATGTGAAATTGTTTTTTCAATTTTAGAAGAGTCAAGTAAAAAAGGCTTTTTTGTATATTTTATAGTATCTAAACTGATTGCTATTTTTTTGCCTGTCAATTTACCCCAAATTATGTTTATACAAATTAATATTTTAAGTATTATTTGAGGCAATTGTATAGAAGGTTTGGTTAGATTAAGTTCGGTTGAAATTATAGACATTAATTTTTTATAGCTTATATGCTCAGAATTAATTATGAATCGTTCATTGGTTATTTTTTTATCCATAAGTGAAATCATAATTTTTGTTAAATCATTTACATCAATTACACCACAACTGCCAGAAACATAAAAAGGCCCACTAATGAAGGTTTTTTTTATAATTGTGCCAATTCCAGAGTTCCAGAAACCAGGACCAATAATCAAGGAGGGATTTACAATAAATCCATTTAAGCCTTCACTGAAACCTCTCCACACCTCCATTTCAGCTAAATATTTAGAAATTGCATAACCAGATGTATTATCCCAAGACCAATGTGTATTTTCATCAGCAGGTAAATCCTCATTTTTACCCAATGTAGCAATTGAGCTCACATAGCAAATTTGATTTATATTATATTTTAATGATAGATCTATAATATTTGAAGTTCCTACTGTATTGACTTCAAGCATTTTGTTTTTTAATTCATTATTAAACGAAACTAACGCTGCACAGTGATAAATTATTTGAATATTTTTAACAATTTCATCTAAGTCTATTATATCTAATATGTCACAGTTTATCCATGTTATTTTATTAAATAATTTTTCACCGTTTTGCGAATAAAAATTAAATATATTTATAACATTTTGTAAGTTACTTTTTGGTCTTTTTAATGCAATGGGTTTTACTCCAGCAATAATTAGGTGGTATAGAAGGTGAGCTCCAACTAAACCTGTTCCTCCTGTTACAAGTGTTTTGGACATTGTTTAAATTATAATATACTAAATATATGTTTTTCCATTCTTTAATAATACATTTATAATATATAAATTAGTATTTATGGATTTTATTAATGAAATGGATTGGCGTGGCATGATTCACGATACAACTCCTGGATTACAAGATAAATTAAAGGAGGGTATTACCTCGGCCTATGTTGGGTTTGATCCTACTGCAAATTCTTTGCATATTGGTAATCTAGTTCCAATAATGTTGTTAGTGCATTATCAAAAATGTGGTCATAAGCCTATTGCATTAATTGGCGGCGCTACTGGTTTAATTGGGGATCCATCTGGTAAAAGCGCTGAAAGGAATTTATTAACCACGGATGAAATCCATCATAATCTTTTAGGAGTAAAATCACAGTTAGAGTTATTTTTAGATTTTAGTGATATTAAAAATTCAGCAGAAATTGTTAACAACATGGACTGGTGCCAAGATATTAATATGATTAAATTTTTAAGAGATATTGGAAAACATTTAACATTAAATTATATGATGTCCAAAGACTCTGTTCAAAATCGGATGGAAACAGGAATTTCATTTACGGAGTTTTCTTATCAACTTATCCAAGCATATGACTTTTATCATTTACATAAAACTAAAAATTGTATAGTTCAAATTGGGGGTTCAGATCAGTGGGGAAATATTACTTCAGGAATTGAGTTAATAAAAAAAATTAGCAGTAATAAAGCATATGCTTTAACGACTCCTCTTATTACTAAGTCAGATGGTTCAAAATTTGGAAAAACAGAATCAGGTAATATTTGGTTAGATTCTGATAAAACTTCACCATATAAATTTTTCCAATATTGGATGAATATTAGTGATGAAGATGCACAGAAATGGATTAAAATTTTTACGACATTTTCACAAGAAGAGATTCTAGAAATTATAAAAAATCATAATGAAACCCCTCATTTAAGAATTTTACAACAGGAATTAGCTAAAAGTATAACTTGTAGAGTTCATGGTATTGCTCAATATAAGCAATCTGTAAAAGTTTCAAATATATTATTTGGTAAAAATACTGCTGAGCAAATTACACAAATTACAGAGAAGGAGTTTTTAATGGTATTCGAAGGAGTAGATCAGTATAAAATTGCTAAATCAACTTTAAATCAACCCATCGATCCTATTAATCTTCTTACTGATTTGTCTGGTGCTTTTGTTTCTAAAGGAGAGGTTAGACGACTCTTTAAGTCAAATGCAATTAGCTTAAATAAGATAAAATGGGGTGTAGATCAATTTGTTACCAAAGATAATCTGCTTAACAATAAATATATTTTAATTCAAAAGGGGAAAAAACATTATATAATTTTATGTTTTGAATAACATAAAATTATATAGTAATAAATATTTACAAGATTGTTTAAAGTTATTTAGATCTAATGTGCCTGCTTTTTTTGATAAAAAGGAGGAATCATTGTTTGAAAATTTTTTAGTAAGAGACTGTTTAAACTATTTTCTCTTATTTGATATGAGTTATCAACTTGTTGCGGCAGGTGGATACGAATTAGAAAAACAACCGAATACAATTTCGGTTTTATGAAAAATTTGGTTTTGAATTGATAAAGATTACAAATGATTATTATGGTTTGGGTCTGGATAGATATGATATGATTAAGTGTGGAAATTGAGAATTTTGTGGGCCCAGCAGGGCTTGAACCTGCGACCCCTTGATTATGAGTCAAGTGCTCTAACCAGCTGAGCTATGGGCCCTAAAATAAGAAGGCAATATTAAGCAAAGATTTTTTATGCTACAAATAATTAACCTTTATTATGAGGAGTTGGTCTTAATTTTTCATCTAAATTAACAAAAACAATTCTATCAATAGAAATAATAGATTTTTCTGTTCTCTTCACTCTTGCTTCGCATTTAATTGTAATCGAAGTACGTCCTAATTTAACTAATTCTAATCCAATTTCAACAACATCACCAATTTTAGCAGGAGATATAAAATCAATTTCTGACATGAACTTTGTTGTTACCCTTTGATTGTCTAGTTGACACATTGCATATATAGCTGCTTCTTCGTCAATCCATCTTAGTAATTGACCGCCAAACAAACTGCCTCCAGCATTTAAATCTTCAGGTTTCACTAGTTTTCTTGTTCTAAATTGCATGATATAAATTATTTAATTTCTTGACATAATTCTATTAGTACTTTTTTTGTTGATTTTGGATGAATAAAACATATTAATTTGTTATCTGCACCCTTTTTAGGTATTTCATTAATAATATGAAATCCTAATTTTTTTAGTCTGGTTATCTCAGAGTTGATATTTTTCACTTCAAAAGCAATATGATGAATACCTTCACCTTGATTTTTAATAAAATTAGAAATTGCATTATTTTCTGTTACTCCTTGTAGCAATTCAATTTTTGAATTACCAGTTTTAAAAAATGAAGTAATTATCCCTTCTTGTTCAACATGTTCTTGTTTGTATGGCTTAGTTCCTAATAATTTACTATATAATTCATTTGCCGAATCTAAGTCAGAAACTGCAATCCCTATGTGCTCAATATTATTCATTTTTTTTAAAAGTTTCAATTTCGTAAAGTTTTTTATATACTACACTATTTTTTATCAAAAATTTGTGATTGCCTGCATCAGTAATAGAACCATTCTCCATAACAATAATATGGTCATACTCAACGATTGAGCTTAGTTTATGCGTAATAGTAATTAATGTTGTAGATTGGGGGATTTCTTTTAAAGACGTCTGGATGTATTGATGAGATTCAGCATCTAATGCAGACGTTGGTTCATCAAGTATCAAAATCGGTGCTTGACTTATAAAAGCTCTAGCTAGGCTTATCCGTTGTCTTTCTCCACCTGATAGGTTTATACCACCTGCACCAATAATTGTGTTATATCCGTTATCTAACGTTTCAATAAATTTGTGAATATGTGCCTTCATTGACGCACGATGGACTTCGGTTTCTGATACTGATGGATTACCTAATAATATATTATTTAATATAGTGTCATTAAATAATAAAACATCTTGAGTAACTAGCCCAAATAATTTATTACAATTAAGATTAAGTAAATGCTCTTCATCAATTTTAATATTACCACTACTATGAGGATAAAATTTCAATAATAATTCTAATAATGTTGATTTACCACTTCCAGACTCACCAACGATTGCAATTTTCTGCCCTTTTTCTATATTTAAGTTAACATTTTTCAGAATTGTGCCCTCAGATGATTTAAAAGAGACATTATCAAAACTTATTGTTTTAAATGAGTCAATAAATTTCAAAGAGTGAGTATTATCTATTGGTTGTTCTAAAATACTCATAATTCTTTCAGCTGATGCAGCACCTTTTTGAATAGAATAAAACGCGGTTGTCAAAGATTTAGCAGGGGGAAGTATTTGTGAAAAAATAATTAAATAGCCTATAAATGTTTCGGCATCAAGATTATTATTTAATACAGTTTTTCCCCCAAACCAAATAATTATTATCATAACAATTGTACTTAACATTTCGCTCATTGGAGATGCTAAATCTTTCCTCCATAATACTTTGTTGTTTAAAGTTTTTAGGCGTTCATTATGTGAGTTAAATTTTGTAGAGATAAAAAAAGTACTGTTAAATGCTTTAATAATTTTTAAATTACTAATTGACTCTTCTATAAAAGAAATAATATCAGCTAATTTTATTTGACTTAATTTAGAATTTTGTTTTAATGATTTGCTAACTTTTGTTATTAAAAAGGCTGCAATTGGTAAACAAACTAAACCAATTAATGTTATCTCAACATTAATGTAGATTAAACTAATTAAAAATATTATAATGTGTATAGGGTCTTTTATAAAAAACTCCAAAACTCCCATAATAGACCATTCAACTTCAATTAAATCATTGGTCATACGTGCTACTAAATCACCTTTTTTAAATTTATTAACAAAAGGTATTTGAAGTTTAAGCAATTTTTTATACATTTTTTTACGTATATCTCTAATTATATTATTTCTAAAAGGAGTTAAACAATATAAAGCACAATATCTAAAACTATTTTTAAGCATTGTCCCCAGACCAACTAAAATGCATATAAACCCGAGGGCATATGTAAGACCGTACAATTTTATTAAATCATATATTACATTGTAAATGTAATCCTTTAGATTATTAAATGATAAGTCGTCTGTTATTGTATTTGAGGGCTCAATAGTTCCAAACAATAATCCAAGTATGGGAATAATTAATGAAATCGAGAATAATGAAAAAATAACAGCTAATAGATTAAACATCGTATTTAATACGATTAATATAAAATAAGGTTTTGAAAATATTAAAAGTTTAAAAGTAGATTTCATAACCTAAATATAACGATAAGAAATGTATAAATTATACATTTAAATATCAGTATTTATTTATAATTGTATCTTTGGTTTTAATGGAGTCACAAAGACAAAAAAAAGTTGCAAGGCTTATTCAAAAGGATTTGTCCGCTATCTTTCTTCAAGAGAGTAAGAGTCATTACACCAATGTTATGATTAGTATAACTCATGTTTTTGTGTCTAAAGATTTATCTTTAGCAAAGGTGTATTTAAGTTTATTTCCAGAAGATAGAAAGTTAGAATATTTTGATGATATTAAATCAAAAACAAAAATAATTAAACATAAGTTAGCATTGAAGCTTAAGCATCAAATGAGAAAGACCCCAGATTTAGTTTTTTATATTGATAACTCTTTAGATCACTACGAGAGCATTAGTAAAATCTTAAAAGACATTTAAAGTTTGAGATATATATTTTATATAGCCATTAAATATTTTGCAGCTTTAAGAAAGCAAAACTTAGTCAATTTAATTACTATAATTTCTATGAGCGGAGTGATGTTTGGTACAATGGCGATGATTGTTGTTTTGTCTGTTTTTAATGGCTTTGATCAATTGGTCCAAAATTTGTTTAAAAATATTGACTCAGATTTTCAAGTTGAATTAAAAGAAGGGCATTTGTTTAATATAGATGATACAATATTGTATAAAATACAGTCTATAAATGGTGTTAATTCTATTTCTAAGGTTTTAGAGCATAAAATGCTAGCAAAATATAAGGATTATCAATCTGTTGTTGGTGTAAAAGGCGTAGATGAAAATTTTTTAAAAGTAAATAAAATTAATGATGAAATTTTTATTGGTAAATACTTCTCTGAGCAAGATAAATTTGTAATTGTTACAAACTCTGTTTTTAATATGCTATCCTTAAAGCTATTAGACTTTGAAAACCCTTTACAATTGTCATTTTTTAAATCAAACAATAATTTATTGACGATGAATAATATTGTTACTAATTCTTTTTATTTGTCAGGAGTTTTTAGTGGGCAAGCTAAATTAGGTAGTGGTGATATCATTTTAGGATTAAAAGATCTTCAAAAATTTACGGAAAATGAAAATAAAATTTCAGCATTAAATATTAGCATAAAAAATAAACATTATGATAGTATTCAAAAAAAACTACAAATAGTTTTAGGTGAAAGATTTATTGTAAAAAATAGATTTGAACAAAGACCCTTTGTAAATAAAATGATTAAATCAGAAAAATTAATTGTATATATTATTTTCAGTTTTATATTAATAGTTTCTATGCTTAGTCTAGTTGCTAGTTTAATTGTTTTATTAATGCAAAAACAAAGAGATATTCAAATACTTTTTTCGTTTGGATTTAGAATTCAAAATGTAAAAAAAATTTTCTTAACTGTTGGATTTATGATTACAACTTGTGGATTAATTGCCGGGACTACATTAGGCTTAATTTTTTGTTTTTTACAAGACAAGTTTCATATAGTAAAACTAAGTTCTTTAAATAATATTACTCTCAATTATTATCCAATTAAAGTTCATTTAGATGACATAATATCTATACAGCTAATTGTTATTTTTCTTGGATTGGTTACTACATATTTTGTTACATTTAATAGTCGATTTTATAAAATTTAATAATTTTTATAAATCTCTTTTATTTCATTTATTTTATTTAAAACTTCGTTGTACTCATTAAGTTGTACTAATTCAGATCGGTAGTTTTTAATTTTAGGTAAATCTTTGAAGTAATTAGAATAATGTCTTCGCATTTCTAGTATTCCAAGTTTTTCTCCTTTCCATTCAATTGACCACTTTAAGTGATTTAATACCATTTCAATTTTATCCTTCATTTTCGGTTCCTCAATTATTTTCCCAGAATTTAAGTATTCTTTAATCTTTAGAAAAATCCACGGATTTCCAATTGCAGCTCTTCCGATCATAATTCCATCTACATTATATTTTTCTTTCTTTTTTTTAGCAGTTTCAGGGCACGTAACATCTCCGTTCCCAAATACAGGAATTTTTATTCTGGGATTATTTTTCACCTCTCTTATTAATTCCCAGTTAGCTTCTCCTTTATACATTTGTTTTCTAGTACGTCCATGAATTGAAATAGCTTGTATACCAATATCTTGTAATCTTTCAGCAACTTCTACAATATATTTACTTTTTTCATCCCAACCCAATCTCGTTTTTACTGTTACAGGTAGTTTAGTTGATTTTACAATTTCAGATGTCATCTTAACCATTTTAGGAATATCTTGTAGAATAGCTGCTCCACCTCCCTTGCAAGTAACCTTTTTTACAGGACAGCCGTAGTTAATATCAATTATATCAGGTTGAACACTGGTAGCAATTCTAGTTGCTTCCTTCATAGAATCAATATTATTTCCAAAAATTTGAATACCAATAGGCCTTTCAAATTCGAAAATATCAAGCTTTTGTATACTTTTTGATGCCTGTCTTATTAAACCTTCAGAAGAAACAAACTCTGTGTACATAATATCTGCACCACCTTCTTTGCAAAGTTTTCGAAATGGAGGATCACTGACATCTTCCATTGGAGCTAATAGTAGAGGAAATTCGCCGACTTCTAAATCTCCAATTTTAACCATTAATGATTTATTTTATTTCTTTACGAGTAGAATAATTAATTTTATAAGCTTGCGCTTTTCTTAGCTCTTCTTTTATGTCGGATATTATACCCATTTTAACATCCACATCAGCTTTAATCGATGTAGTAAGTAAAGGAATTTCTTCTTCCGCTCGACTTTCTCTTTCAGCTGCAATAAATGCCTGTATATCACCTACATTTGAATAAGAATCATTAAGTTGGATTTTAGCTTTTGTTCCAAATTGGTTTTTTCTATTAAGCCCTCTAGGTGCTCCTATATATATGTAGGATACTAGGGATTTTCTTTCAAGTTTTTTTACTTCAGTTGCTTGAGGAAGAGTGTTGTCAACTAACATTTCTGTTTCCCGCATCACAGTAGTTACCATAAAAAAGAATAATAACATAAATACTATATCAGGCAAAGATGCAGTAGAAATTGGTGGGGTACCACCCTTTTGATTTTTTTTAAATTTAGACATGATTGATTGATTAAAATTCTCCTGGAGGTGCTTCAGATATTTTCATCGGATACATTTTTCTAATTTCCTTTTGTTTATCTTTAGGTAACTCCGTATAATTTTGGTTATACTTATTTATGGCAGCTTCGTTTCTTAGCTCATTGTATGCAGCAGTAAGTTCATTTTGAACTGCAATATACATTTCGTAAGATGTACCTCTACTGTTGACAAGAGATATAATAGCTTTTTCAGGGCTATCTGATAAAGAAGGATCTTTACCGTTATTATTAATAAAATCTCTAGCTCCTTCCCTTAGTGCTTCGATTTTCATTTCATTTTCTTCTACTAGTAATTTGTCTTTTTTATTTACGTACACCTCGTAGATATTTCGAGCATTACCTTGCATATCTTCAGGTTCCTGTTCTTCAGCTGTAGGAGGAAGTTTTCGAGCTATACCTGTATCTACATCCATTGTCGTAGTTACTAGAAAAAATATTAACAGCAGAAAAGCAATATCTGCCATAGAGCCCGCATTAATTTCAGGTGTAGGTCTGTTACTTCTTGCCATTTTTAAATAATTTATGTAGAAGTTCACTATATATGACTGTTCCAAAAGCAATTAAAGCTAGCATATAAAAAGTGATTAAACATCCCCCAACAAATTTGGAAAGACCTGTTGAAATCAGATCTCCGTTACTATTTGTATAATTTGGAAGAACTTCGTTAGATGCAATTAATAATGAAAAACCTAAAATAAATAGTATTGATAATAGAGGCATTATCATTTTTTTTATTTTTTGCGGATTATTTTTTATTTGTAAAACGGGTGAAACAATGCAGGCAATTATAGCTACACTAATCATTAAATATGTTAAAATAAGTCCAAAATCAGTCATGATAATATAAATTTATTTATTATTCGCTAAAATATCTATTAATGCAATTGAAGCATCTTCCATTTTGTTAACAATGTCATCAATTTTAGACACTATATAATTGTAAAATACTTGTAAGATTATAGCCACAATAAGACCAAAAACAGTTGTTAAAAGTGCTACCTTGATTCCTCCAGCAACTAATGATGGTGATATATCTCCTGCTGCCTCTATCGCGTCAAATGCACCAATCATTCCAATAACTGTACCCATGAAGCCAAGCATTGGTGCTAATGCAATAAACAATGAAATCCATGTAGTTCCTCTTTCCAGCAGTCCCATTTGCACAGACCCATAAGCAATTATTGATTTTTCAACCGCATCTATTCCCTTATTAGATCTTTCTAATCCTTGATAGAAAATACTAGCAACAGGACCTCTAGTTTTTTTACAGATTTCTTTTGCATCTTCAACTCCTCCCTTGTTTTTTAGAGCATTTTCAATAGACGTTAATAGTTCTTCGTTATTAGCGGAACCTGCAGCATGTAAATACAGAATTCTCTCAATACATAAAGCTAGGCCTAAAATCAATGTGAGTAATACAATTCCCATGAATCCAGCACCTCCCTCTATAAATTTAGTTTTTAAAATTTGGTGAAAAGACGGTGAGCTTTGCTCAATTTTTTCGTCATCATTTGAGTTTAATTCTATATCGTTACTGTTGTTTTCTAAAGAGCTATTAGTATCAATTTGAGTAATAGAGTCAGTATCTTCCGTAAATGTTGTGTCGTTAGATGTGTCTTGTGCAAAGTTGAATTGACAAAATAATAAGGAAGTAATTATAAAGAAAAGGAATCTTTGATTCATTGTATTAGTTTTTAGTTAATTTTATTTCTATCTAGTATGTGATTGTAACTTCAGTGCTTGCGGAGAGAAAGGGATTCGAACCCCCGATATGTTGTCCATATACACGCTTTCCAAGCGTGCGCCTTAAGCCACTCGGCCACCTCTCCTAGCTACTTGTAGTTTTACCACTCGCAACGAAATTACAAAAAAAACACAAACAATAGTCAATTTATAAACCATATATTACAATTAGCAATTATTTAAAATCAGTTATTATTTAATAAAAAAAAATTTTATTGGTATTGTGACTTGTTATTAGTGCAACTTCTTCAATTGTGGTGTTTTTTATTTCAGCAATTTGATTCGCAATTATTGAAAGATACTTTGGTTCATTTCTTTGGCCTCTAAATGGGTGAGGAGCTAGATAAGGTGCATCGGTTTCCAGCACTATGTGTTTAAGGTCTATTTTTTTTAATACATTTTTTAAATCAGAGTTTTTAAATGTTACAACCCCTCCAATGCCCAAATAAAATCCCAAATCAATAATTTTTTTAGCCTCCTCATATGTCCCCGAAAAGCAGTGAAAAATGCCAGTCATTTGTGAAGACTTTTCATTTTTTAAAATTTGAAATACTTCATTAAATGAATTCCTAGAATGTATTACAATAGGTAGGTTATGTTTTTTTCCCCAATTTATTTGAAGTTTAAAGGCATGTTTTTGTTGTTCCAAAAATGACTTGTCCCAGTGTAGGTCAATACCAATTTCTCCAATTGCAATAAAATCATTTCCATCAATAAAATTATAAATAAAGTCTAGTTCGGACAGGTAATTTTCTTTAACACTAACTGGATGTAAACCAATCATTGGATATAGATGCTTGTTTAATTTACAAATTGACAGAAGTTTTGGTAATGAATTCTTGTCAATGTTGGGAAGGAGGAAACGATTTATTTTATTTTTTTTTGCGTCATTAAGAACTTTATTAAAGTCATTGTCAAAATCGGACAAATAAAGATGTATATGAGAATCGGTTAACATATCTTGTTAAAATTAAAATTTTATTTTAACCAATACTCATCTTTTTATATTATATTTTGTTTTATGAAAAAAATATTAATCATAAGATTTAGTTCGTTAGGAGATATTGTATTGACTTCGCCAATTTTAAGATGCCTAAAAACACAGTCTATGGTGGAGTTACATTTTTTAACAAAAAAGAGTAACAGTGTGGTTTTGTTAAATAATCCATATATAGATAAATTAATTTTTTTAAAAGAACTACAATCAACTATTTATGACTTAAAGATAGAAAATTATGATCTAATTATTGATTTACATAATAATCTCCGTTCTTTTTGGATTAAATTAAATTTGCGAGTAAAAAATATTACATATAGCAAGAAAAGATTAAAAAGATTTTTCTTCATTAACTTCGGAGTTCGTTTACTTAAAGAGCATGTTGTTGATATGTATTTTGGTGTTGTAAATAAATTAGGAGTAGTTAATGATAAAAAAGGCTTAGATTATTTTTTACCTGAAAATATTCAATTAGAATTTAATACAGAACAAGATTTTATTTGTTGGAGTATTGGAGGAAGTTATGAATCAAAAAAACTTTCAACATCTCAAGTCGTTAATGTATGTAACACAATTTCTAGAAAAATTGTTTTAATTGGTGGAGAAAATGAATTGCAAATGGGTCAAGATATTGTTGATCAAACAACTAATACTGAAGTTATAAGTTTTTGCGGGTTAATTTCTGTAGATCAATCTGCTNTTCTTATTAAAAAAAGTCGCNTTGTTCTTACTAATGACACAGGTATGATGCATATAGCTGCTGCATTAAACAAACATATAATATCCTTTTGGGGCTGTACTAAACCAGCACTAGGTTTTTGGCCTTATTTAACAAGACCGGAACCAGTTAATATAGTTTATATGAAGAAACACAGGCCATGTTCAAAACATGGTAAGTCTTGTAGATGGACTAAGGGCGGTTGTGTTAAAAAAATAAATCCTGTATTAATTATGAATGAAATTGATAAAATTATAAAATTGACCTAATTTTTATTTAAAATCCAAGCACTTGATAGTTGTGTTTTCACGTCACTTAAAATAACCTTAGCTTCTTCCTCAGTAAAAAAACTATCTACAGAAACTCTAACNAGTCCATTTTCATTTTTTTCTATTGTTTGTGAATTTTCAAATCCTCGTTTTTTTAACTGTTTACAAAGTGCTTGAGCATTTTTTAAATCAGAGAAACTACCTACAATAATGTGGAAAGGTTTTTTTCTTACTTGTAGATTTTCGGATGATGATACATTGATATTATTTTCAATTGTTTTGTTTTCAGGAGTACTAAGACTGTGAATGGCATTTATAAATCTCTTACCTACATTTTTATCTAATTCAATTTCTTCATTTTGTGTGTCTAATTCTTCCTCAGGATTACTGTTAGCAATGACATATGGATCTATGTATGTCTCTTCTAATACAAGTGTTGCTTCTTTCATCCGACCTCTCTTAGTTAGTACCATGACNTTATCAGATTTAGATACTAGCTCATTATAGACTTCAGTAATTTTGTAGCAGTCATCATATTCTGTTTCAGCAACATTCAAAAAACATACTTGTCTTTGCGTTCTGTCTTTTTCATCTATCCAAATTTTTATTTGAACGTCTCTTCCAAAGCCCAATTTGAAGCACTTTTTTGTTGAAATATGATAATTAGTACCGTTAATTTTATATAAGTCAAAATCCACTTGGGAAACTTGCACATTATATATTCCAGGAGTTTCTTTAGCTATAATATCTTGGTTGCTATCTGAAGATCTGGGTTGATAATTGTTATTTTTGATTGGATTTAGGTTGAATACTGAAAGATTATCGACAGGATTATTGCTTAATGAAAAGATTGAAAGACATACAAGAATTAATATAGCTGCAGCGGATGCGATATTAAGATTAGTTTTTTGAGATGAATTATTTAATTTCGAAATTTGGAAGCTTGTTAAGCCATATGAGTTGTTATTAAAGTTGAATGATGAATTGGGTAGAAACTCAATATTACCTGATTCATTCTCAAACAATTTTCCTANATTTTTAAAGTTTATAGACTCTTGTCTTTTTAATTTAAGTTTTGTTTTTCGACTAAATTTTAATATTTCGACACATGCTTCATTATATCCTATACCCTCAAGGTTCATCAAATGATTAGCCAATAAACCATCATTTTTAATTAGTTTGCTATTAAAAGAAACAGATTTAGATGGGGGGTAAATAGTGTGGTTTATTTCGTTTATATATGCTGGTTGGTAATTGAGGACAAACCCACCTAAACCAGTAATAATTACACAGTCATTATGTTTTAGAAGTTCAAATATGTGTAGTTCAATGGGCTTTTTCATTTAAAAATTTATGTTACTCTAAATATAAAGAATAAAATCTCTTATTTGATTATTTTTTTAAAACTTTTTTTACATCTTCTTGTGTATTAATTGAGACTATATTCTCTCTTATAGGTGAACAATGGACTTTATAGTTGTTTTTTAACCATCTAAGTTGCTCTAGGGATTCTTTTTTTTCAATTTTTACTTCTTTGAGTTTTGATAACTTAAGTAGCGTCTTTTTTTTATATGCATATATACCTATATGTTTATATAGTTTTTCTTTTGGTTTAAAATTTTGTAGCAATCTTGAAAATTTATTTGCTATGAAATTCTTATCAACACTTACTTTTACAGTGTTAGGATTATTAAGTTCCTCTTTTTTAATTGGTGACATTAATGTTGCTATTTGCACATCGCTATTCATTTGTTGAATAATTTTTTTAAAATGCTTCACTTCTAGAAAAGGTTCATCACATTGAATATTAATTACAAGGTCATCATTTTCGATATTCTTACTCAATTTTTGAACTACATCAATACATCTTTCTGTACCATTTTTATTTTCTTTGCTTGTCATAATTACTTCAGCATTAAAATTTTGAGCAGTATCCTGAATTAATTTAGAGTCTGTTGCAATATAGATTCGGTTAAATAATGATGAATTTTTAACNGCTTCATATGTGTGCTGTAATAATGGCTTATTATTAAATTTTAGTAAGGCTTTATTAACAAGTCTTGTAGATTGAAGCCTTGCGGGAATTATGCCAATGGTTTTCATATCTATATTTTTGCACTAATTTTTAAAGTATATGCTCTAGGGGGACCTAAATCTGCAGGTCTCGTTTGATATTCTCGATTTAAAAGGTTATCTATGATAAATGATAGTGTTACATTCTCGCTGAGGTGAATACCAAACCTGTAGTCTAAAATTAAGTCACCATCAAGCATTCTGTCTCTTGAATCAAGAACGCCAAGGTTTATAATTTGATCGATACCTACATCAATTCCACCATCATTGAAGGCTGAACTTCCAAAAACTAAGTCCATATTTTTCATCATACTGTTGTATCTTGTACTAAGACCGGTCATGAACATTCCATAATCTAAATTTATATCAAATTTGAATATATTCTCATGACGATATTTAAGAATATTACCGTCTGTATAATAACTTGACTCAATATAGTTGATGGTATTTCCGTCTTGAAGTCCTCCAACATATTCATAATAATCTTCTTCGGGATTTAAAATAACAGGGTTAACCTTGGTGTAGCTAGCTAATAAACTTACATCTACATTACCGATTTTTCCTTCACCCATTGCNGATATTTCAAATCCTGTAATTCTAGTTTCACCAATATTGATGCATTTAAAACCAAATCCGTATAAATTATCATCAAATTCGTCAGGGGTTACACTACCGTCACTGTTAGAGTCAACGCCCATTGGACCCCAGCCTCCAAAGGTAAATTCTATCATGTCATCATAATACATTACAAATCCTGCTACGTCTAACATCCCCTTCCATTCCCCAATTTTCAATAATTGTTTAATGCCTATTTCCGAACTCCACCCAGATTCTGCATTTAGGTCTGGATTAGGATATACATACACAGGATCAAAATCAGTTTTAACAAATAGTTCCATAATTGTAGGATATCGGTAACCTTGACCAAACGAAGTCCTTACAAATGTAGCATCAAATAGTTGATAATTTAATCCACTTCTAATTACAGGAACTAATTGGTGATCATTTTGAAAGATTAAATGTTCTAGTCTAACACCAAGTGAAAGGTTTAGTTTTTGATATTTAGCATCAATTTGAGAATATCCACTGTAATTGAATAATTGTTTAATTTTNGATGTACCTCCTTCTCCATAGATTTCATCATAATTNCCTTTGATATAATTTGATGAAAANCCTGTTGTAGAAACGANTTTTGTTTNATTTTCTAAATCAAATGTTTTTTGAAATTGATACTCTTGGAAAAATACNTTAGAATATCCTATTTCATCATTNTGAGGTTGGTAGTCATCTCTAAAAAAACGTGACTTATAGGAGTGTTGCGTTTTGTTATTAGAATTAATATATTTTATAAACGGATCGATATTAAACATCATTTGGTTAAATCTAACAGGCTTATCTCCGTCAGGGACACCTATGGGTGTNTAACCTACAGAATCATGTTGAAAAATCAANGATTCATAGGTGTCAGAAAAAACTAAGTTTCCATTAAGACCGTATGATAGTCCTTTGATGTTTTTTGAGTTGTGATTCACATTAAAATTAAACCGGCCTCTTTTTTCACTTACTGGTATTTCTTCGCCATATCTGTGATGAGTTGTATCGGTAACATAACCGCCTTTAAAACCATCATTAGCATAGACATTTCCACCAAAAACAATTCCAGTATTTATTTTTTTTTCTGCATAATTAAATGACATTCCATGAAATCGTCTTTTGTCATTACCCCACCAATTGAGTCCTTCTCTTTTCGGGTTATCATATTGTCCAGAAAATAATGAAACTTTTGTTTCAGGTTGGCCTTTTGGGTAAGATGTTCTTACATTTATTACTCCGTTCATTGCAGATGAACCAAATAATACAGATGATGCCCCTTTGATTACTTCAATCTGAGAGATATTTTCCATTGGTATCATATTCCATTGCACAGTTCCTCTGTCACCACTTAAAATGGGCATATCATCAATCATAACTAAAACTCTACTTCCTGTATTATAACTCCATCCACTTCCTCCTCTTATATTTGCTTGACCATCAACAACTTGCACTCCAGGGCTTTGGTTCATTAGTATTTCTAAATCGGTAGTGTTTTTATTTTCAATTAGTGAAGGTTTAATCACGTCCATAGATACTGTTACTTCTTCAAGTTTTTGTTCAAATTTTCCGGCAGATACAACCACTAAATCTAGCTCTTGTGAAATATTTTTTAAATAAATATTCTGATTAAGAATTTCATCTGGCTTTATAAAAATATCTAGAGTAAATGTTTTATAACCCATATATTGAAAACTAATAGAATTTGTGCCTGGTTGTAAGTTTATATTATACTTACCATCACTATTACTAGTAGAGCCTTGATTATTACCAAATAATATATTTACTCCAATTAACGGTGAATTGTCAATTTCATCAAATATCAAACCTTTAAGTGTACTTGTTTGAGAAAATCCTAGAAAGCTAATTAAAGTTAATAAGCTTAACAGGGGGAATCTTATTTTCATAATAAATTAGATTTTCGTAAATATAGTCATATTTTAAACTTTTGTAATTTACATTAATTTTTTCAAAAATATAATTAGATTTGTTTCAGATAATTTAGTGTAAAATGTAATTATGTCAGAAATAAAAGACTTTATAAAATCTGTAAGACTAAAAAATAGTAATGAGCCTGAATTTATTCAAGCCGTTGAAGAGTTTTCACACTCTATCATTCCTTTTTTAAAGAACAATAAAAAGTATCAAGGAAATAATTTGTTAAATAGAATTATTGAGCCAGAGCGTGTAATTATATTTAGAGTGCCATGGGTTGATGACAATGGTGTAGTTCAAGTCAATAGAGGTTACAGAGTAGAATTTAATTCGGCTATTGGCCCTTACAAGGGCGGACTAAGATTTCACCCAAGTGTTAATTTATCAATTCTTAAATTTTTAGGATTTGAACAAATATTTAAAAATGCTTTAACAGGTTTGCCTATGGGAGGTGGTAAAGGAGGTTCCGATTTTAATCCAAAAGGAAAGACTGACAATGAAGTAATGAAGTTTTGTCAATCCTTCATGTTGGAACTTTCTCGTCATATAGGTCCAAATACGGATATTCCGGCAGGTGATATCGGGGTTGGTGCTAGAGAAATAGGTTACATGTTTGGACAGTATAAAAGAATCAAAAACGAATTTACTGGAGTTTTGACAGGTAAGTCATTTAATTGGGGAGGATCATTAATTAGACCTGAAGCAACAGGCTATGGAGTTGTATATTTTTTAGATGAAATGTTAAATGTTAAAAATGAATCCATTGCAAATAAAAAAGTTGTGATTTCAGGTTCAGGAAACGTTGCTCAGTATGCTTGTCAAAAAATTATTGAATTAGGTGGAAAGGTTATAACATTGTCTGATTCATCCGGTTACATTTTAGATCCAGATGGATTAGATAAAGAAAAATTAAAATATGTTTTTGACTTAAAGAATGTAAGAAGGGGAAGAATTTCTGAATATGCACAAAAGTATGATTGCACATTTGTTTCTAAGGAAACACCATGGCGTGTTAAGTGCGATATTGCGTTGCCATGTGCTACTCAAAATGAATTAAATGAACAAGATGCTAAGATTTTAGTGCAAAATAATTGTATTGCTGTATGTGAAGGAGCTAATATGCCGTGTACTATTGGTGCAGTTAATTATTTTATCTCTAACAATGTTTTATTTGCTCCTGGAAAAGCTTCTAATGCAGGAGGTGTTGCCGTTTCAGGTTTAGAAATGTCACAGAATTCCCTAAGAATTAATTGGACAAGGGAAGAGGTTGATGATAAATTAAAAAATATCATGAAGCAAATTCACAACTCATGCATGCAATATGGACAAGATACTTCAAATATCAATTATGTAAAAGGATCCAACATTTCATCATTTATTAAAATTGCAGACTCCATGTTAGACCAAGGGGTTGTTTAGTTATATTATGAAAAACGAATTAAAGTCTTTATTAAATCGTCAAATCTCAGAAGCCAAAAGTCAGGGTTTATATAAGTCTGAGAGGATAATTGATTCTAGTCAATCGGCTTTGATTGAGGTTGGAGGTAAACAAGTTTTGAATTTATGTTCAAACAATTATTTAGGCCTTTCTTCACATCCAGAGATTGTTGCTGCTGCAAAATCTACATTGGATACTCATGGTTTTGGCATGTCCTCTGTAAGATTTATTTGCGGCACACAAGATATTCACAAAAAGCTTGAAGTTGTTATTTCAGAGTTTTTACATAAAGATGATACAATTTTATATGCTGCTGCATTTGATGCAAATGGCGGACTTTTTGAGCCTCTTTTAAATGATGAGGATGCAATTATTTCTGATCAATTAAATCATGCTTCTATAATTGACGGTATTAGACTATGTAAGGCTAAAAGATTTAGATATAGAAACTCTGATATGATTGATTTAAATGCTAAACTTCATGAATCAAAAGACAGTAGATTAAGATTAATTGCTACGGACGGGGTTTTTTCAATGGATGGGTCAATAGCCAAATTAGACAAAATTTGTGATTTAGCTGATAAACATGATGCTTTAGTTATGGTTGACGATTGTCATGCTACTGGATTTATTGGAAAATCGGGCAGAGGTTCTGCAGAGCATCATAACGTTTTAAAAAGAGTCGACATAATAACAGGTACACTAGGCAAGGCTATGGGTGGCGCTATGGGTGGATTTACTAGTGCAAGTGCAGAAATAATAGACATATTGAGGCAAAAATCAAGACCATATTTATTTTCTAATTCATTAGCACCATCTATTGTTGGCGCAGGAATTAAAGCATTTGAGTTATTAAATTCTTCCAATGATTTAAGAGAAAAACTTCAAAAAAATACAGCTTACTTTAGATCTGAAATAGTGAAAATGGGGTTTGATGTTTTACCTGGAATTCATCCAATTGTCCCAATTATGCTGTATGATGCAAAAATTTCACAAATTTTTTCACAAAAATTATTAGAAAAAGGCATTTATGTAATTGGCTTTTTTTACCCAGTAGTTCCACAAAAAATGGCTAGAATTAGAGTTCAAATATCAGCTGCGCATTCTAAAAAACAAATTAATAACGCTTTAGATGCATTTTTATCTGTTGGCAAAGAATTAAAAATTATTTCATAATAATCCAGTAAAAAAAAAACCCACATTATTGATTGTAAAGCAAAAAATGTTATTTTTGCACTCCCTTTTATGTTGTTTAGTTTGTTAGGCAGATAAATGGGTTAAGTTATAAACGTTATATGTGTGATGGTTAAGTATAAAAATAAATATGTTACAAACTCAGTAAAACCAGTCGATGTGAAAAAAGAATGGTTACTGATAGATGCTAGTGGTGCTTTGCTAGGGAGAATGGCTTCAAAAATAGCTAAAATTATAAGAGGCAAACACAAAGCAAATTATACTCCCCACATGGATTGTGGAGATAACGTAGTTGTAATTAATGCCGATAAAATAAAATTATCGGGCAACAAGTGGGATCAAAAAGAATATGTTCGTCATACAGGCTACCCAGGTGGACGAAGAGTGACATTAGCTAAAGATTTATTAGAAAAACATCCTACTAGATTAGTTGAAAAGGCTGTCAAGGGGATGTTGCCTAAGACCAAATTAGGCAGAGCAATTAATAAAAACTTATATGTTTACGCTGGAGAAAGCCACAAGCAAACAGCACAAAACCCCAAATTATTAAATTTAGATGATATAAAGTAATATGGATAAAATTCATGCAATAGGAAGAAGAAAGCACTCGATTGCTAGAGTATATTTAAAGTCTGGAAAGGGAGCAATCAAAATAAATAATAAGGATTATAAGGATTATTTTCCTACAACTTTACTGCAATATAAAATTGAGCAATCACAAAACGTAGTTTCTAGTTCTAAAGACTTTGATATTCAAGTTAATGTAATTGGAGGTGGATTGACTGGACAAGCTGAAGCTACCCGTCTTGGAATTGCACGTGCATTAGTTATTCTAAATGCAGACAATAAGTCAAATTTAAGAAAAGAAGGGTTGATTACACGTGATCCAAGAATGGTAGAGCGTAAGAAGCCTGGACAAAGAAAAGCAAGAAAGAAAACACAATTTTCAAAAAGATAATTATCATATTATGATTGTAGATGTAAAAAAATTATTGGATGCCGGTGTACACTTTGGACACTTAACAAGAAAAAGACATCCCAATATGTCTCCATATATTTTTATGGAAAAAGATGGTACACATATATTGGATTTAAATCAAACCGTCAATAAATTAAATGAAAGCTTACAAGCTTTAAAAAAAATAACAAAAACAGGCCGAAGAATTTTATTTGTTGCTACTAAAAAACAAGCAAAAGATATATTAATTAAGCATATCAAGCCTTTAAAAATGCCATACATAACTGAAAGATGGCCTGGTGGAATGCTGACCAATTTTGTTACAATTAGGAAAGCAGTTAAGAAAATGTCGGCTATTGACAAAATGAAAGAGGATGGTACAATTTCGACTTTATCAAAGAGAGAAAGACTACAATTAGATAGAAAAAGAGCTAAGTTAGAAAAAGACTTAGGAAGTATATCTGATATGAATAGATTACCAGGAGCAATTTTTATCGTCGATATTGTAAAAGAAAAAATTGCTGTTTTAGAGGCCATTAAATTAGGAATACCAACATTTGCTATGGTAGATACTAATTCAGATCCGAGTTTGGTAGATTTTCCAATTCCTTCAAATGATGATGCATCTAAAAGTATTGATATAATTTTGTCGTGTGTTGCAACGACCATTAAAGAAGCTTTAGATGAACGTGAGACTGAAAAGAAATCAAAAGTAAGTGATTCAGATTCAAAAAAAACTAAAAAATCTTAATTTAATTTATAGAAACATGACAAAGATAACTGCTTCAGAAGTAAATAAACTGAGACAACAGACTGGTGCTGGTATGATGGACTGTAAAAAGGCGTTAGTCGAGAGCAACGGAGATTTTGAAAAAGCAATTGACGTTTTGAGAAAAAAAGGACAAAAGGTTGCAGCTAAAAGAGCTGATCGAGCAACAACTGAGGGAGCTGTTCTTGCCATGACATCTGCTAATAATCATTTAGGAGTCATTTTGTGCTTAAATTGTGAAACAGATTTTGTAGCAAAAAATGAAAACTTTATCAACTTGGCTAAAAATTTACTATCTCTTGCGTTAGACAATAATATAAATGACTTAGATTCATTAAAATCTTTGGACTTTGATGGAAACATGTCTGTAGGTGAAAAATTAGTTGAGCAAACTGGCGTAATTGGTGAAAAAATTGAGTTGAGTAATTATCATGCTGTTTCTTCAGATTTTGTTACTGCATATATTCACCCAGGAAATAAATTAGCTTCTTTAGTTGCCTTTAATATGTCTTCTACTGACGGCATACAAGATATTGGCAAGAATATTGCTATGCAAATTGCAGCCATGAATCCGGTTGGTCTTGGTGAAGATGATATAACACAAGATGTTATTGATAAGGAAATTGAGATAGGAAAAGATCTGGCTCGTCAAGAAGGGAAACCAGAAGAAATGCTTGAGAAAATTGCAAAAGGACGTTTAAAAAAGTTCTTTAAAGAAAATACATTAATCAATCAAGCTTATATAAAAGACTCAAAAAAAACTGTTATGCAATATTTGCAGGATGCAAATTCGGATTTATGTATTACTGCTTTTAAAAGAGTTAGTTTGGGGTAACCAAAAAAAGAAGAATTAATTCTTCTTTTTTTTTGCAAAATTTTTAAATAATGTACAAAAGAATTCTATTGAAACTAAGTGGAGAGTCCCTTGCTGGAAAGTCTAGTTCGGGTATTTCTAATAAAAAGTTGATTGAATATGCAACGGAAATAGAATCTGTTGTTAAAAAAGGTGTAGAAGTTGCTGTAGTTGTGGGAGGTGGAAATATTTTCAGAGGAGGTGATGGTATGGCTATCGAAAGAGTACAAGGAGATCATATGGGTATGCTAGCTACTGTAATTAATGGTTTAGCACTACAGTCTGCATTAGAAAATAATAGTATTAAAACAAGATTAATGACAGCTGTTAAAATTGATGAAATTGCGGAGCCATTTATTAGACGAAGGGCAATTAGGCATTTAGAAAAAGGTAGAGTAGTTATTTTTGGAGCGGGAACGGGTAACCCATATTTTACAACTGATACAGCTGCTGTCTTGCGTGCAATTGAGGTTAAGGCTAATGTAATCATAAAAGGAACTAGGGTTGATGGTGTTTTTTCTTCTGATCCTGAAGAAAATAAAAATGCTAAAAAATTTAGTAAAATATCTTTTGACGAAGTTTATAGCAAAAAATTATCCATTATGGATATGACCGCTTTTACATTGTGTCAAGAAAATAATTTACCTATTGATATATTTAATGTAAATAAAAAAGGAAATTTACTTAAATTAGTACAAGGTGAAGATATTGGTACTAGGGTACACTTATAAATAACTTAATATGGAAGAAAATATAAAATTAATTATGGACATGGCAACTGAAAACATGAATGAGTCCATTAATCATTTACAGTCTGAGTTATCAAAAATTAGAGCCGGTAGAGCTAATACATCTGTTTTAGAGGGAATTTTAATAGATTATTATGGTACCCCAACTCCTATTCATAATATGGCAAGTCTTAGTACCCCAGATGCCAGAACTATTGTTATTCAGCCTTGGGAAAAGCAACTAGTTAGTGAGATTATTAATGGAATTAATTCTTCTAATTTAGGATTTGTGGCGCAGGATACAGGTGAAAAAATAATTATTAATATTCCGATTTTAACAGAAGAAAGACGTAAAGAACTTGTTAGGCAAGCAAAAACAGAAATAGAAAATTGTAAAATAAGTATCCGAAATGTAAGACGCGATGCAAATGATGAGTTTAAAAAATTAAACAAGGATGGTCTCTCCGATGATCAGCTTCATCTGGCTGAAGAAAAAATACAAGTATTAACAAATACGAATGTTAGTAAAGTTGATGGTATTTTTGAAGCAAAGGAAAAAGATATCTTAACTGTCTGATAATATGAAGGGAATTCTTTTAGCTGGTGGTGCAGGAACACGTTTATACCCAATCACGATTCCAATTAGTAAACAAATAATCCCTGTTTATGATAAGCCGATGATTTATTATCCTTTGTCAACTTTAATTGCTTCGGGTATAAATGATATTTTGGTTATAACTACTAAAAAGGACATTGATTTGTTTAGGACATTATTAAAAGATGGATCACAGTGGGGTTGCAGTATTTCATATGCAGTTCAAAATAAGCCAAATGGAATTGCTGAATCGCTTATTATTGCTGAAGATTTTATTGGTTCTGACAATGTAGCTTTAATTCTAGGGGATAATATATTTTATTTTCCTTCTTTAAGCCATGTAATTAAAAATTCACTAAGCACCCAAGGTGCCACAATATTTGCATATCACGTTTCAGACCCATCAAGGTATGGAGTTGTTGAGTTTACATCTCAAAATGAAATAATTTCAATTGAAGAAAAACCTCAAATTCCTAAATCTAATTATGCAATTCCAGGGTTTTATTTTTTTGATAATAATGTCATTAAATATGCTAAAAATATTCAACCAAGTCACAGAGGAGAATTAGAGATAACGGATGTTATAAAACAATACTACCAGAATAACCTTCTGAAGGTAATTAAAATGGATAAAGGTACGGCTTGGCTTGATACAGGAACAGTTAGTTCTTTGATGGAAGCTAGTCAATTTGTTCATGTTCTAGAAAATCGTCAAGGTCTAAAAGTAGGCTGTGTTGAAGAACAGGCATACTTAATGAATTACATTACTGATTTGCAATTAGAAAGACTTTCTAAACAATTTAATAACGGGTACGGAAGTTATCTTAAGTCTTTATTAAATGCATAATTATTCAGATTCTTTTATAAAATTATCTTCGCTTTTAACTACTATGTTAGATGATATATTGATTAAAAAAGAACCAACTAGTTTATATAATCCAGTAAACTATTTATTAAAACAAAAAGGAAAAAACACACGCTCATTATTAACATTGCTGACAGCTAACTTTTGGAATATAAATATTAATAAAATAAAGCATCTTGTGTTAGCAATTGAGTCGTTACATAATTTTACTCTAATTCACGACGATGTGATGGATAATGCATTACTTAGAAGAGGAAATCCAACTATTAATTCTAAATGGTCTAATAATCAGGCTATATTATCAGGGGATGTTCTTATTATTCATGCGTATAAACATTTATTAAAATCTAATTTTAGTCAGGAGCTACTTAACTATTTTACTCAAACTTCAATTGAAATTTGTGAAGGTCAACAGTTGGATCTTGATTTACAAAAAACAAAAGATTTAAGTTTAAATCAGTACTATAAAATGATTTACCTAAAAACAGGTGTTTTAATTAAATTTGCATTGTCAGCCCCATGTTATTTGTCAGAAAAAAGCATTCACCATTTAAATGAAATTAATAGATTGGGCGATTCTTTAGGTACTTTATTTCAGATTCAAGACGATTATTTAGACTTATATGGTCAACAGTCGCAAACAGGTAAATTATTAGGCGGCGATATTTTTGAAAACAAAAAAACATTTTTATATGCTACAGCTCTAGATTCGTCTAATAAACATCAAAAAGAGGAGTTAATCAAAGTGTATCACTCCCAAGATGATGATAAATTAGAAAGGGTTTGTTCTATTTTTGATAATTTAAATGTTCGGAATATAGTTAACAATAAAATTAAGGGCTTAAGTTCTGATATTTTAGAAATAATAAGAAACTTGGATGTAGATGTCGAAAAAAAGAATCTCTTTTTAGAGTTTATTCATACGGTTCTAAATAGAAAGAAATAATTTATAGTACTAAATAACTTCTATAAAATTGTTCAAATTCTTGTTTCATATCAAGAGCTTTTGGGTGGTTGTTTTTTGAAGCTATCTCAACTAATTCATTATAAAATTGCAAATTTCTTAAGATCTCCATAGATACCCCTATTATTTTATTTTCTGGGAAGGTGAGATAGTATTGCAGCTCAGATGTATAAGTAGTGTGTAATAAATCAATAATTTTATTAGCACTTTCTGTCTCATTTATGTTATAATAACTTTTAATAATCGGGTGAACAAAATAATTTAATGCAACTTTTTCTCCAGGCATAATTGTCATGCAATAATCAAGAACTTTTTTTGCTTTAATATATTCTTTTTCTTTTATCAATTTTTGAGCTAATCGACTGAAATTATTTCTAAAATTCATTGTCATACGAATATTGGTTTCGTCCAGGTAAATATCTTCATTTAAATTACCCCATTTATAGTCTTTCATAAGGATGGGATATAATATTGAGGAGTCAATACCACCCATCTCGCTAGATTCGTTTGTATAATTTTTTGGCATTAGTTTATAAACCATACCGTCTAGACGAAAAAAATCATTTAAGTATAAAAATGACCTTCCTGAGCTACCTATAGTAATTGCAAAATAAATAGGTCTTTCCCAGTTGTTTTGTTCGATTAGGTCGAGGATCATAATATCCTTTTTTTCTAATTGACTAGTTTTCAATTCTATGTCAAGAAAGTCTAGTACAGAGTCACGATGTAAGTCGGTTATATTATTTTTATTAACAGGTATTCGAATTTTTTTTGTGTAATAAAAGTCATAGTCTTTACCTATATTTATTTTTGTTTCCTGGCGATCGCTTTTAATCCATTTATTAAAATCCTTTAAATTTAGACGTCTGTCGCTAGCTCCCTTGTCAATAAATATTGCAACATCTCTTGTTCCTTGTTTATATTGGTTGCGATTTAAGCTAAACGGCAACCCTTTACCATCATATGCATCGCGTTTCATTTGATCAATATACCAATCTGTGTTTAATAGACTCAGATTAACAATACGAACATCTGTTCTATATCCTTCTACTTCCTGAATATACCATAAGGGGAAGGTGTCATTGTCACCCATTGTAAATAGTATTGCATTTGGTTCACAGGATTTTAAGTAGTTCTTTGCAAACTCTCGAGCAGTATACCTATTAGATCTGTCATGATCATCCCAACCTTCTGCAGCCATTAATGTTGGAATAAATAATAATGTCACTGAAACAAGTAGGCTGATAGTTTTATTACTAACTAATTTTTTCAGAAAATAATAAACTTGAATCGTGCCTAGTCCAATCCATATAGTAAAAGCATAAAATGAACCTACGTATGCGTAATCTCTTTCACGGGGTTGAAATGGAGTTTGATTTAGCTCAACAACAATTGCAAGGCCTGTAAAAAAGAACAATAAAAAAACAGCCCACGTGTCTTTCGGGTTTTTTTGATAATGAAAAAACAATCCAATTAAACCTAGGATTAATGGAAGAAAATAAAATTTATTTCTTCCAGCATTTTTTTCTAAATGATCAGGTAGTGATTTTTGGGGTCCAAGGCGTGTATCATCAATGAAATTAATTCCGCTAAGCCAATTACCATTATTTAATTCACCATGACCTTGTTTGTCATTTTGTTTGCCAGCAAAATTCCACATAAAGTATCGAAAATACATATGGTTTATTTGATATAAAAGGAAAAATTTTAAATTTTCTGTAAATTTTGGTTTTTGTTTTATGTTATTTATCCCTGCCCATTCTTGATAAGCAGAAATATGTCTTTCATCTCTACTCCACATTCTAGGAAAGATTCCACTTTTTTCGTCGTCATATAATGGGACAGATTGTTTACGGTCATCGGAT
Organism: Flavobacteriales bacterium TMED191; assembly: GCA_002171975.2. NCBI lineage: Bacteria > Pseudomonadati > Bacteroidota > Flavobacteriia > Flavobacteriales > Flavobacteriales bacterium TMED191. The sequence continues at coordinate 34,259 of NHIO02000019.1, read as the reverse complement.
ACTACATATTTGCCTTTCTTAATATCTTTCACATAAACAGGATTACCATCTTTGTAGTTTATGACTTCAGTATTGTAGTATTGCCCATATAGAAGGGGGGTGGTGCCATATTGTTCTCTATTAAGATATGATAAAAGACTTACAGCATCTTCAGGACTATTTTCATCAATCGGTGTATTAGCATTAGAGCGAATAACTAGGGTGAAAAATGACATGTATCCAAGTAGTAAAAATGTAAATGCTAAAATAGAAGTATTTAAGTTAAAGTATTTGTGTCGAAAAGATAAAATTAGGGAGTAAACAATACCTCCAATAGTTATAAGAAAGAAGAATATAGTACCAGAATTAAAAGGCAATGAAAGATTATTGATAAAAAATATTTCAAATTTACCAGCAAGATTAACAAATTGAGGAATTATCAGGTTATAAATTAAACCTAATAATATAACGGCGCAGATATTCGCTAAGATGAAACCTTTAAAATTAAAAGAATAATTTTTAAAATAATATATAAGAACAATTGCTGGAATAACTAATAAGCTAAGCATATGAACACCAATAGAAAGTCCAATTAGGTATGCAATAAATACCAGCCATTTATTCGCTTTTTGATTTGTATCCACTTCACTTTCCCATCTTATAATGGCCCAAAAAACTACAGCAGTAAATAATGATGACATTGCATAAACTTCGCCTTCAACAGCTGAGAACCAAAAAGAATCGGAGAATGTGTAAACCAAACTTCCAATTGCAGCACTTAAGGTTGCAATTGCATTTTCTTGTTTATTTGTAATTTTTTTAGCAATTCTTTGGATTGTCCAAAATAAAAAAATGATAGTTCCTGCACTACACAATGCAGACATAAAATTCACCATTAGAGCAACTTTAGAAGTATCACCAAGGGCGAGTTGTGAAAATAAATTGGCTATTAATAAAAATAATGGTGCACCAGGGGGATGCCCAACTTGTAATTTGTAAGCTGTAGCAATATATTCTCCGCAGTCCCACCAACTGTTTGTAGGCTCCATTGTCAAGCAGTAAGTTGTTAGTGCAACTATAAAAACTAACCAAGCAGATATATTTTCTATAACACTGGTTTTCATTATCAATAATTTTATTTTATGTTCAAAATGCTAAAATACACATTAAAATGATTTAATTCTTTAAAATTTACAAATTGAATTCATAACATTATTTGTACAATTTTTGTTTGTTACGTTGGAATATTTAATTTTGCATTTTTGTCCGATGGTGTAACTGGCAACACGTCTGGTTTTGGTNCAGAAGAGTCTAGGTTCGAGCCCTAGTCGGACAACTAAGTAATTTAATTGGTTTAAATATGATAAATACGATTATTTTATTTAAATTTGCACTACTTTAACGTATTGGTAATATTCTTTAAAGGGCTTAGGCCCTTTATTTTTTATAAAAAATTATAATTATGGATACATCAGCAATAATAGATTCTTTTGTAGAATTTAAGGATGATAAAAATATTGACAGGATTACTCTTATGGGACTTTTGGAACAGTCTTTTAGAGCATTATTAATAAAGCAATATGGATCAGATGAAAATTTTGATATTGTAGTTAATGCAAATAAAGGTGATTTGCAAATATTTCACAATAAAATAGTAGTTGAAGATAAAAAAGTAGAGGATTCTCATAGCGAAATTGCATTGTCAGATGCATTGAAAATAGAGGATGATTTTGAAATTGGAGATGAAGTAGCTATTGAAAAGAAAATTGAGGACTTTGGAAGAAGAGCAATACAAACATTAAAACAAAACTTGATTTCCCAAGTTTTAGCCCATGACTATGAAATTATAAATCAGTCTTATAAAGATCGAATAAGTGAAATAGTTTCAGGTGATGTCCATCATATTAGACATAGAGAAATTATTTTAATGGATGAAAGTGATACTGAGTTAATTATGCCGCGGGATGAGCAAGTTCCATCTGATTTTTTTAGGAAAGGAGATACGGTTCGAGCTGTTATTAAAGATGTGCAGTTTAGTAAAGGGAAGCCAAGAATTATCGTATCCCGAACCTCACCTGCTTTTTTAGAAAGATTATTTGAGTTGGAAATTCCTGAGATTGCCGATGGATTAATTGTGATAAAAAATGTTAAACGAATCCCTGGAGAGAAGGCAAAAGTTTCCGTAGAGTCTTATGATGAGAGAATAGATCCGGTTGGAGCATGTGTTGGTATGAAAGGTTCTCGAATTCACAGTATAGTAAGGGAGCTTGGAAATGAAAATATCGACGTTATTAATTATACAGATAATTTGAAATTATTTATCACTCGGTCACTTAGTCCAGCTAAAATATCTTCTATTCAGATAGATGATGAGACCAAAAAGGCGGATGTTTATTTAAAACCAGATCAAGTTTCATTAGCTATTGGTAAGGGAGGATATAATATTAGACTAGCTGGTCAGTTAACAGGATATGAAATTGATGTTTATCGTGATATAGATGAAGATGAAGACGTCGCTTTAACAGAGTTTGCAGATGAAATAGATGGGTGGATTATTGATGTTTTTAAATCAATTGGATGCGATACTGCCAAATCTGTATTAGAGCTAGGAGTAGAGGAGTTAAGTAGACGTACAGATCTAGAAGAGGAAACAATTACAGAAGTTCAGAATATTTTAAGATTAGAATTTGAAGATTAATTTAAATGAGATTAAGTAAGGCAGCAAAAGGTTTAAATATAACTATTCAACGAATAGGTGAATTTCTTTCTTCTCACGGTCATGAGATACAGGTATCCCCTAATACTAAACTGCCTGAAGATTTGTACGATTTATTATTGAAAGAATTTTCATCCGATCTTAGCCAGAAACAAAAAGCCGATGCTGTCTCTGAAGAGAACAGATTAAAAGTAGAGAAGAGACTACAGAAGAATGACGATCTTGCTGAAATTGAAAAGTCTAAGGATTTGAAAATACATTCACCTGAATTAAAAATATCCACCGTTGAGGATGTTAAGATTGATAATGCCAAGGTTGACGATACCAAGGTTGATGATGTTAAGGTTGATGATGTTAAGGTTGATGATGTTAAGGTTGATGATGTAAAGAGTCATGATACTGAGATTAAAGAAGATAAGGTAGAAGAAGTTAAGGTAGAAGAAGATAAGGTAGAAGAAGATAAGGTAGAAGAAGTTAAGGACAAGTCTATTGAGACTGATAAGGTTGAAAAATCGGAGTCTTTTATTGATAATAATTTGTCTAAAAATGAAGATAAGCAAAATGATCCCCTAGATAATGTAAAGGGAAATAGTAAAGAGAGTAAAGATTTTTCTACAATTAGCCGGCCATCGGAAACTAAAATTAAATTAACAAAATTAGGTACCATTCAGTTACCAGAGAAAAAATCAAAAAAAAGAGTAGCTTCATCTTCACACTTGGACACTAAGAAGAAAAAACGTAAAAGAATCATTGGAGAATCGCCAAAAAGTAATAAAACAAAGAAAACTCTTCCCGATGTTAAGGAGGTTAAAGATAAAATTGCTGAGACTTTAGAGAAGTTAACTTCTAAAGGAAAGTCAAAAGGTGCAAAAATAAGAAGAGAAAAGAGACAGGAAAGAAAAGAGAAAGCATTAGAAGATCAAATGAAGCAAGCAGAGCAGTCTTCTACAATTCAAGTCACTGAATTTGTTACCGTTAGTGAGTTTGCGAATATGATGAATGTGAGTGTCAATGATGTCATCTCAAGTTGTATGCAGTTGGGTATTATGGTTACTATGAACCAAAGGTTGGATGCTGAAACATTAAATATTGTTGCCGAGGAGTTTAATCATGCTGTCGAATTTGTTAGTGCTGAGTTAGAAGAGTTTATTGAAGATGATGTTGAAGACAACGATGAAAATAAAAAACCGCGTTCCCCAATTGTTACTGTAATGGGTCATGTGGATCATGGAAAGACATCTCTATTAGATTACATCCGAAAAGCTAATGTTATTGCAGGTGAGGCAGGAGGTATTACTCAACACATTGCTGCATATGAAGTTTCTGTCAGTGATGATGAAAGAAAAATAACTTTTATAGATACTCCTGGACATGAGGCTTTTACAGCTATGCGAGCCCGAGGTGCTCAGGTTACTGATGTGGTGATTATTGTAATTGCATGTGATGATGCGGTAATGCCACAAACTAAGGAGGCTATTGCGCATGCACAGGCAGCTAATGTGCCAATGATTTTTGCGTTTAATAAAGTTGATAAAGACGGTGCAAACCCTGACAAGATAAAAGAACAATTATCAGCAATGAATTTGTTAGTTGAAGAGTGGGGTGGAAAGTATCAAAGTCAAGATGTATCTGCAAAGACAGGTCAAGGTGTTGATGAATTGCTTGAAAAGGTTTTATTGGAATCAGAGATGTTGAGCCTTACCGCTAACCCAAATAAACTAGCCAAGGGAACGGTTTTAGAAGCATCTTTAGATAAGGGTAAAGGCTATGTAACTACTGTGCTAGTTCAAGAAGGGTCTTTGTCAATTGGAGATTTTATGTTAGCTGGCAGATTCACTGGAAAGGTCAAAGCACTCTTTAATGAGAGAGGACAAAAAGTGAATAAAATTCCACCATCAGCCCCAGTTACACTTTTAGGTCTAAATGGTGCTCCCCAAGCAGGAGATGTATTTTATGTTAGAAAAGATGAAAAAGAAGCCAAAAGTATTGCTGCTAAAAGAGATCAGTTACAAAGAGAGCAAAGTGTCCGAACGCATAAACATATTACTCTTGATGAAATTGGTCGAAGGCTTGCTATTGGAGACTTTAAAGAACTAAATATTATTCTTAAGGGGGATGTTGATGGTTCAATAGAAGCATTAACAGACTCATTGTTAAAGCTTTCAACAGAAAAAATACAAATTAATGTTATTCATAAGGCAGTTGGTCAAATTACTGAATCTGACGTTCTGCTTGCATCAGCTTCGGATGCAATAATAATAGGTTTTCAGGTGCGTCCATCTTTATCGGCAAGAAAACTAGCTGAAAAAGAAAAGATAGATATTAGGCTCTATTCGATTATTTATGATACTATTAACTCTATTAAGGATGCAATTGAAGGTATGCACGAAGCTGAAATGATTGAGAAAGTATTGGGTAATGTAGAAATACGAAATGTTTTCAAGTTAACCAAAGCAGGTGTTGTTGCTGGTTGCTATGTGTTAGATGGAATGGTTGTTCGAAATTCGAATGTAAGATTAATTAGAGATGGTATTGTAGTTTATACTGGATTGTTAGATTCTCTCAAAAGATTTAAAGAGGACGTAAAAGAGGTTCAGAAAGGTTATGAGTGTGGTTTAACTATTAAAAATTTCAATGACATTAAAGTTGGAGATATTGTAGAAGTTTTTCAGGAGACAGCTAGTTAGTTTTTGTGGTATTTTTTAAATGTTTCAATTGATACTTTCTCTTCGAATACAAACGAAGATTTAAATTGATTTCTTATACCTTTTCTTTTTTTATCGGCATCTTTTTTATCTAAATAAGCTCCAGTAACTGCCTTAAAGTATGGTGGTTCAAAAACTTCTTCGACAATTTCTAGTGGAAATATTTTTAAATAATTTTTTTTAATCTTTTTAATTCTTTCTGGTGACTCGCTAGAGATTAAAACAATTCTATAAACTGATATTTTGTTGCTTTTTCTTAACACTTGGTATTGTGTTATAAGTGAATCTATTTTTTGGTTTTGATAATATAATTTTGGTTTCTCATCCTGAGTTTTTGCTAAGAAGCTAAAAATTATAAAAAAAAAGATTGTAAATGATTTCATATTTTATAAAGTTCAAAATTATAAATTTTTTTACAAAATATGATATAAATCATATAACTTTCTGATTATCAAATAATGAAGTTGAAATGTGATTTATCGAGTTATTTGGAAACATTCTAAATTAACTTTTTTAGTTAAAATATTTCTCACAAATATGATTTAGATTTCAAATAAATTATATCTTTGGTATCACTATAAAATGATAATTTGAATTCAACTAAAATGATAATTTCCCCGACATCAATTATTGCTAGATTTTGTTCATTGGGGTCTGTCATGGTTATTTTATTTTTATCTATTGCTTTGCAACCAGTTTTTTCTCAAGATGTTGAAGCTGGTGCAAGTTTATTTAAGACCAATTGCGCATCATGTCATTATTTAGGCCCGGAAGACAAAAAACTTATTGGACCTGGTTTGAATGATGAAATTTTTGAGGAATACACTCAAGATTGGCTATATTCTTGGATAAGAAATTCTTCTGAAATGATCGAAAGTGGGGATAAGCAAGCAGTTGCTATCTATGAAGAATATAATAAGGCTGTAATGACAGCGTTTCCATATTTTTCTAATGAAGACATTGATAATATATTAGCATATATAAAGGAGGGACCTATTAACGAGGAAGTGGTGGTGTCTGAATCAACGGAGTATACTGAAATTCCTCAAAATAATAACTTACTTTATATAGTTTTATTTATAGTTATATTCAATACAGTTCTCTTAATTTATGTAAAAAATGTCTTAAAAGATGCAGCAGGAGTTCAAAGAACTGGTTTTTTCAATGATATCCTGTCTTGGATTAAATTAAATCCATCTTTTATTGTTCTTTTTTCAGTTTTGGTGGTTTTTAGTGGTATAAAGGGCTGTTGGAACGCCACATCTAAGATAGGTGTAGCGCAAAATTATCAACCAGATCAACCAATCGCGTTTTCTCATCAGCTTCATGCTGGTGAACAAGGAATTGACTGCAATTACTGTCATCATTCTGCCAGAGAAAGTAAGCATTCTGGTATTCCATCAGCCAATGTATGTATGAATTGCCATACTTATGTAAATGAGGGACGAAGTGAAGAAGGCACTAAAGAAATAAATAAAATTTATGAAGCTATCGGCTTTGATCCTAATTCTAAAACATATATACCTGGCTATGACCAAAAACCTATTGAGTGGGTGCGAATTCATAATTTACCTGATTTGGCATATTTTAATCATTCTCAACATGTGAATGTTGCAGGACTTGATTGTCAGACATGTCATGGTCCGGTGGAAGAGATGGATGTAGCTTATCAGTATTCAAAATTAACTATGGGATGGTGTATAAATTGTCACAGAGAAGAAGAAATTGATACTGATAATCCCTATTATCATGATTTGCATGAAAAATGGATTGATAAATATCATGGAGAAGAAATAACGGTTGATATGATTGGTGGAAGGGAGTGTGCAAAATGTCATTATTAAAAAATTTATGAAAGAAGAAAAAAAATATTTTAATAGTTTAGGTCATTCTACAAAGAATGTGTCAACTCATAATGAGTTTGATGAAAAATTACCATTAGAGGCTATGTGGGAAAATGCTGATACCCTATCAGCTTCTTCAACTAGCAGAAGAGACTTTTTAAAATTTCTTGGATTTGGAACTGTTGCTGCTACTCTTGCTTCCTGTGAAGCTCCTGTTGTTAAGTCTATTCCCTATCTAAATAAGCCTGAAGAGATTGTTCCTGGAAATCCACTGTATTATGCAAGCTCTTACTTTGCTGAAAACACCTTTGCAAGTTTACTTGTTAAGACAAGAGAAGGAAGACCTATTTTATTAAGTTCCAACAATAATCCGTCTTTTGGTGGAGGAATAAATGCAAGATGCCAAGCCTCTGTATTGTCATTATATGATTCCAATAGACTTAAGGGGCCATTAAAAGATAATAAAGACATATCATGGGCATCTTTAGATCAAGAGATAATACAAAAGCTTAATGAAGCAAAAAAGAAAATAGCAATTGTTACGTCAACTATAATTAGCCCTTCCACAAAAGAATTAATAAAGCAATTCAAACAATACTATAAAAATGTTAGTGTAGTTACATATGATGCATTATCAAAAGATGCAATTCTGTCTGCAAATCAAGAAACTTTTGGAAAGCGATTTATTTCTACTTATCGTTTTGATAAATCAGAATGCATAGTTTCTTTTGGTGCAGATTTTTTATCGGAATGGTTAGATCCAGCTCACGCTAGGCAATATACACAAAACAGGAAGCCTGAAAATGGAAAAATGTCTAGACACTATCAGTTTGAAAGTCTACTTTCAGTGACAGGTGCCAATGCAGATAAGAGAGTTCCAATAAAAGCTAGTCATCAGGCTTCATACGTAACTAGATTGTATGATACTTTACTTAAAATTCTAAATAAGAAAGGTATTGGTTCCGCTAAAACACAGCATGATTCATTAATTAATAAAATTGCTAATGATTTAATTGTAAACAAGGGTAAATCTTTAGTTGTGTCAGGTAGTGACGATACGAATATTCAAATTATCATTAACCATATTAATATTTTATTAGGAAATTATGGTACAACAATTTTAACGAGTCGTAAATCTAAATTATTTTCCTCTAAAGACTCTGATATCATCAATTTAGTTGATGATATGAATAAAGATAAAGTTGATGTTGTAATGTTTTGGGATACAAATCCAATGTACACTTTTCCAGATAAAAATAAATTCATGTCTGCTCTCAAGAGGGTTTCATCCAAGGTTTCTTTTTCTGAATCGATGAATGAAACAGCTATTTTATGTGATTATATATGCCCCACAACAAACTATCTAGAAAGCTGGGGAGATATGAATCCTTATACAGGATTTTATTCTTTGCAGCAACCTACAATTTCACCCTTATTTAACTCTAGACAAGTTCAGAATAGTTTGCTAAAATGGATGGGTGAATCAAAGTCATATTTGACTTATTTAAAATCATTTGTAAAAAATAATATTTCTAGTAATTGGAATCAAATTCTTCACGATGGATATATTGAGAAGGATATTGCTGATAATGAATTAAGTGCTATGTCTTTTGACACAAGTATTACTAAGAAAATAAGTCGCCCCTCTAATAATTTGGAATTAGAACTATATGTTAAGGGGTCTTTAGGTCATGGTGTTTATTCAAATAATCCATGGTTACAAGAGTTACCTGATGTAATTTCTAAAGTTACATGGGATAATTATTTGACAATCTCACCATCTCATGCAAAGGAATTAAATATAAAAAACTGGCATGTATCCAATGGTGCGTTGGATGGAAATATGGTCAATCTAAAAGTCAATAATAAAACTTTAAAATGTCCGGTATATATTCAGCCAGGTCAGGCACATGGCACGTTAGGTCTTTCATTTGGATATGGTCGTACTGAAACAGGTAAAGCAGGTAAAAATATCGGTGTTAATGCATTTAGTGTTTATAGTAATTTTAATAAAACTAGCACAAGTGATGTTAGTATTGAAATTATTGATGAGACGCATGAGTTTGCTTGTACACAAAATAGCCATACTATGATGGGTAGAAATATTGTAAAAGAAACAAATTTATCCGAATACCTTAAAGATAAAACTTCTGGAAATAAGCAGTTTCTACTCCATTCTCATAAAGGCCATGTAAAACCTTCTGATTTAAGTTTATGGAAAGATCATGAGAGAGATGTACATTTTTGGAATATGTCAATCGACTTAAATTCTTGTACTGGTTGTGGTGCTTGCGTTATTGCATGTCATGCGGAAAATAATGTACCTGTAGTTGGGAAGGAGGAGGTTCGAAAAAATCGAGATATGCACTGGCTCAGAATTGACAGATACTACTCAAGTGACATGACAAAACAAAAAGCAAAAGAAGATGGGATTGGTTCTGTTGAAATGTATAAGAAGATGGAAGAGCCAGCATCAGCTGAAAATTTAGAAGTAGTTTTTCAGCCAGTTATGTGTCAGCATTGTAATAATGCTCCTTGTGAAACTGTATGTCCTGTCGCGGCCACGACACACTCTAGAGAAGGATTGAATCATATGACCTACAATAGATGTATAGGTACAAGATATTGTATGAATAATTGTCCCTACAAGGTAAGACGATTTAACTGGTTCAATTATGCTAATAATGACCAGTTTGATTTTAACATGAACGATGATTTGGGTAAAATGGTTTTAAATCCGGATGTAACAGTTAGGTCTAGAGGAGTGATGGAAAAATGTTCAATGTGTATACAAAATATTCAAAAAACTAAATTAGACGCTAAAAAGGAAAGAAGAAAAATTAAAGATGGAGAAATAAAATGTGCATGTGAGAAGGCATGCGATACTGGAGCTATTGTATTTGGTGATGCTTTGGATAAAAATAGCAGAGTTAGTAAAGAAAAGAAAAACGAAAGATCATATTATTTAATTGAAGAATTAAATACCAAACCCTCGGTTTTTTATAAAACCAAGGTTAGAAACAAAAAAATATAAATTAATGAATCACGAGTCGGAAATAAGAGAACCATTGATAATAGGCAATAAGTCGCTTCATGATATTAGTGAAGATATTTCAAAGCCTATTGAAACCAGCGCAAATAAGTGGTGGTGGGCTTTATTTAGTGTTTCAGTGCTAGCTATGTTATGGGGTTTTGGATGTATTTTTTACACTATTGGAACAGGTGTGGGAGTTTGGGGGTTAAATAATACAATTGGCTGGGCTTGGGATATAACAAACTTTGTGTGGTGGGTTGGAATAGGTCATGCTGGAACTCTTATTTCAGCAGTATTATTATTATTTAGGCAGAAATGGAGATTGTCAATTAATAGATCTGCAGAGGCTATGACGATATTTGCTGTTGTACAAGCAGGCTTGTTTCCACTGATTCACATGGGAAGAATATGGGTAGGATACTGGGTGTTTCCACTTCCTAATCAATATGGCCCTCTTTGGGTGAATTTTAACTCCCCTCTATTATGGGATGTATTTGCCATATCTACTTATTTTTCCGTCTCTTTAGTTTTTTGGTACATGGGATTAATTCCCGATTTTGCATTAATTCGAGATAGAGCTGTTAAGCCTATTATGAAGAAAGTTTATACTGTTTTATCTTTTGGTTGGTCTGGGAGAGCTAAGCATTGGCAAAGACATGAGGTCATGTCGCTAGTATTAGCAGGTTTATGTACACCATTAGTTTTATCTGTTCATACTATTGTAAGTATGGATTTTGCAACTTCTGTTATTCCTGGTTGGCATACCACAATTTTTCCACCATATTTTGTTGCAGGAGCTATTTTTTCAGGTTTTGCCATGGTACAGACTTTATTATTAGTTATGAGAAAGGTTGTTAATATGGAGTCATATATTACAATACAACATATTGAAATGATGAATATTATCATTATGGTTACTGGATCAATTGTTGGTATTGCATATATTACAGAATTATTCATGGCTTGGTACTCTGGAGTTGAGTATGAGCAATATGCTTTTTTAAATAGAGCAACAGGACCTTATTGGTGGGCATACTGGGCAATGATGACATGTAATGTTGTTTCTCCACAGCTAATGTGGATTAAAAGCTTGAGAAGGAATATCGTATTTACATTTATTTTGTCAATATTTGTTAACATAGGTATGTGGTTTGAGCGTTTTGTAATTATTGTAACTTCTCTACATAGAGATTATTTACCTTCAAGTTGGTCAATGTTTTCTCCAACTTTCGTTGATATTGGGATTTATATTGGAACTATAGGCTTTTTCATGGTATTGTTTTTATTGTATTCTAGAACATTCCCAGTTATAGCCCAGGCAGAATTAAAAACAATTTTAAAATCATCTAGTGACACATATAAAAAGAAAAAATGATTAAAGAAAAAGTTATTTACGGTATATATGATGACGATGATGTAATCTTGAATGCAGTTAAAAATATTCGAGAAAAAGGACATTATGTTAATGAAGTTTATACTCCATTTCCTATTCATGGACTAGATTCCGCAATGGGTCTAAAGTATTCCCGAATTGCTATTACCTCATTTATTTATGGATGTATTGGAGCTTCTTGCGCTTTATTAATGTTTTGGTACATCATGATTCATGATTGGCCAATGGACATTGGAGGTAAACCAAACTTTACTTTAAATGAAAATTTACCAGCCTTTATTCCCGTTACTTTTGAGATGACAGTTTTTTTTGCTGCTCATTTAATGGTAATTACATTTTTGATTAGATGTGGATTGTATCCAGGTTCTTCATCCAAGAGTCCAGACCCTAGAACAACTGACGATAAGTTTTTAATGGAAATTCATGTTGAAGATGATGTAAAAAAGGTTGAAAAAATAAAAGAGTTAATGAAAAAAACAGGAGCAACAGAAGTTAAAGAAAAAGAATAATTTTATGTTAAAAATTGTAAATTACATATGTGTTTTTTTAGTCATCTTACTTACATCTTGTGGTGACTCCGCTTCTGATGGAAAACCGTTTACATCACATCCTGGCTATGAGTATATGCCAAATATGTATCGATCTCCGTCATATGAAACCTATTCGGAAAACCCACTTTTTAGCAATAATTCTACTGCTAGAAAACCAGTTGTAGGAACTATTGCGAGAGGCCATATGCCATTTGAATATGATAATAATTTGGAAGATTATCTACGTGCTGGAAAAAAATTAATAAATCCGTTGCAAAAAACGGAAAAAAATATCGCAGATGGAGAAGCTTTATATGGGATGTTTTGTGCACACTGTCATGGGAAAAATGGTGATGGAAAAGGTTCTGTTACTCATCCAGTTTATGGTGCTATACCTGCTTATAATGATAATGTGCAAATTAGAAGAACAGGTTCAACAATGAGTGAGTTAAAAGATGGTAATATATATCATGCTATTACTTATGGTTTAAATGCGATGGGACCCCATGCGTCTCAAATTTCACCTGAGGAACGTTGGAAGATTATAATGTTTGTTAATAATTTACAAAAAGAAGAAAAGTAGATGTATAAATTTGAACGAAATACTAAAATTTTGTGTATAGTGCTAATGTTTATTGGTGCAATTGCTTTATTATATGGTTTTGTTTCTGCTAGCAATAATAGCTATTCAGATAAAGAAATTAAAAAAATAGTCAAAGAATTATATAAGCAAAATTCAAGTAAGGAATCTGAATCAAATAAATATGAACACAAGGAAATGCACCATGCTAATGATAATCATTATAAGCACGGAGAACTAGAAGACTATCACTATGCTTCTCTTTTTGCAAAAATAGAAAAGAAATTTAATTGCCATTTAGATTATGATCAAAAGAAAAATGCTCATAGTTTAGATGATGTTATATATGTCACGAAACATTATTTCCATACGATTAAACAAAGACCATGGTCAAGTTTGCTAGTTAGTAATTTATTTTTTTTAATGATATCATTAGCAGCTTTAGTATGGCTGGCGGTTCAATACATTTCACAATCTGGATGGTCTGCCTCATTACTAAGAATTCCACAAGCAGTTAGTTCATTTTTGCCATATGGAGGAATTATTATGTTATTTATAATTATAACAGGAGTTCTACATTGGCATCATACTTATCATTGGATGGATCAAGCATTAACATCAGAATATGTATTTCAAGAAACAATTGATTCAGATTACCCTAAATATACAAATGAAAAATCGGATGATGTTATTTTAAATAAAAAGTTTGATAGTATTATTGCAGGTAAAACAGCTTTTTTAAATATTCCCTTTTTCTTGATAAGATCTGTGGTGTATTTGTTGATCTGGTGTTTCTTTGCTTTTATTCTTAGAAAATATTCACTTAATGAAGATTTGGATGGTGGAATTAAATGGCATAATAAAATATTTACTCTTTCAGCTATATTTATTGTGCTCGCAGCTATTACAACATCTACGGTTGCATGGGATTGGATAATGTCAATTGACACTCATTGGTTTAGTACGCTTTTTGGATGGTATACCTTTGCGTCCTTTTTTGTGTCTGCATGTGCAGTTATAGCAATTATTACAATCCATTTAAAATATAAAGGTTATTTAGATGACATTAATGAAAATCACATTCATGACTTTGGAAGATATTTATTAGCATTTAGTATTTTTTGGACATATACTTGGTTTTCTCAGTATCTATTAATTTGGTATGCTAATATCCCTGAGGAGGTAACATATTATCTTGTAAGGTTTGAGCACTATCATATATTAATAATAATTGCACTTATTTTAAACTTTGTAAACCCGATGTTATTGATTCAAGATAGGGATGCAAAAAGATTAAAAGGACAAGTTTTATTTGTTGCAATTCTAATTCTAATAGGTCACTATATTGATGTTTTTGTTATGATAATGCCAGGAACCGTTGGTACCCATTGGCATATGGGTTTTGTTGAAATAGGTGTATTTTTAGGTTATATTGGGTTTTTTACATATGTTGTTTTATCTAACCTAAGTAAGGTAGCCTTACAACCAAAGAATCACCCTATGTTAGTAGAGAGTAAACATCATCATATTTAATAAATTATAAAATGATAAATGTATTAATTGTTTTTATTGCCATTGTTTTTTTCGCCCAAGTTGTGAGAGTACTTGAGATTGGTAATTTAGTGTCAAAAACAAAAAACGAGGTTTCAGATGGGTCTAATAATATTAATGGAATTTTTCTTTTAATAGCTGGAGTTGGATTAGTCATATTCTTTTTTTGGCAACGGGCTGAATGGATGGATCAAACATTACCTATCGCTGCTTCAGAACATGGTCCTGTGATTGATCAGCTTTGGGATGTTACAATGGGTTTAATTATTTTTGTATTCCTACTTCTAACACCAATTTTATTTGGCGTTGCTTACTATTTTCGTGGAAGAGAAGATCGAAAAGCGAGTTACATAACTCATAATAATAAGCTGGAGTTTTTCTGGACGGCAATTCCTGCTGTTATATTATTAGTTCTTATTAGTTATGGTTTAAATGTTTGGGGAAAAATTGTTAACCAAGATATAAAAGATGCAATTATAATTGAAGTTTATGCAAAACAATTTGGTTGGACTGCTAGATATTCTGGTGAAGATAATAAGCTAGGTAATGCAAATGTTAGGTTTGTTGGTGGGAAAAATGAATTAGGTGTTATATCCGAGGCAACAAAGAATAGTCAGATAGCCTCAATTGACGAAAAAATAGCAAAATTAAAAAATCAAATTTCAATTAGTTCTAACCCTGCAGAAAAAAAGTTAAAAAATCAAAGAATAGAAAAATTAATAAAGAAGAAAAAGACATTAACAACTTATTATGTTACAACCAGTCAAGATCAATTACTGGCTGCTGAGGATGATATAATTACAAAAGAACTTCATTTACCAGTTGGGAAAAAAGTCTTATTTAAGTTTAGATCTCAAGATGTTATTCATTCGGCTTATTTACCCCACTTTAGGGTTCAAATGAATTGTGTTCCAGGAACAACGACACAATTCGCGTTTACTCCTACAATTACTACTGATGCTATGAAAAAAGAAGTTGAGAATGATCTTTTTGAATATGTTCTTTTGTGCAACAAAATATGTGGGAATGCTCACTACAATATGCAAATGAAAGTAGTTGTTGAAACCGAAGAAGAATTCAATAAATGGATTGAAGAACAGAGTGTAAATAAAATTTCTAACCTATAAATATTGAATATTATGAGTGAACATGGACATCACGAAGAAAACTTTTTTTCTAAATATGTTTTTACTTTGGATCATAAAATGATATCCAAGCAGTTTTTGATTACAGGTATGTTTATGGGAGTAGTTGCAATGGTTATGTCTGCATTATTTCGTATTCAACTTGCTAACCCAGGAGAGTCTAGTGGAGTTTTATCATTTTTTTTAGGAAGATGGGCAGAGGGTGGAGTAATGAGTCCTGATATTTATCTTTCATTAGTTACAATTCATGGGACTATTATGGTATTCTTTGTGTTAACCGGAGGATTAAGTGGAACTTTTGCTAATCTATTACTTCCACTTCAAGTAGGAGCACGAGATATGGCTTCAGGCTTTATGAATATGTTATCATATTGGTTCTTTTTTGCTTCAAGTGTAATTATGATTATATCACTATTTGTTCAATCTGGACCTGCGGCTGCTGGGTGGACTATTTATCCTCCACTAAGTGCTGTTCCACAGGCAATGTCAGGGTCTGGATTAGGGATGACCCTTTGGCTAGTTAGTATGACATTATTTATTATTTCCTCATTATTAGGGGGTCTAAATTATATTGTTACTGTATTGAATCTTAGAACAGAAGGGCTCACCATGACTCGTCTACCTTTAACAGTCTGGGCATTGTTCATAACTGCAATTTTAGGTGTTTTATCCTTTCCTGTTTTATTATCAGCTGCACTACTTTTAGTTTTTGATAGAAGTTTTGGTACCAGTTTCTTTTTATCAGACATTTTAGTACAAGGTGAAGTTTTATCGCATGCAGGTGGGAACCCAATCTTATTTCAACACCTATTTTGGTTCTTAGGCCATCCTGAGGTCTATATTGTATTGTTACCTGCCCTTGGTTTAACTTCTGAAATTATTGCTACTAATTCACGAAAACCAATTTTTGGTTATAGAGCTATGATTGGTTCAATATTAGCAATTGCCTTTCTATCTTTTATTGTATGGGGACATCATATGTTTATTACAGGTATGAATCCGTTTCTAGGTTCAGTATTTGTTTTTACTACTCTACTAATTGCTATTCCATCTGCTATTAAGGTGTTTAATTATATTGCTACTCTATGGAGAGGTAATCTGCAATTTACTCCTGCAATGTTATTTTCAATAGGTCTCGTTTCAACATTTATTACTGGCGGACTCACAGGACTAATCCTAGGAGATAGTGCGCTTGACATTAATGTTCATGACACTTATTTTGTGGTTGCCCATTTTCATATTGTAATGGGATTATCTGCAATATTTGGAATGTTAGCCGGTGTTTATCATTGGTATCCAAAAATGTATGGTAGAATGATGAATTTAAAACTTGGATATGTTCATTTTTGGGGAACATTTATTTGCGCTTATGGTACTTTTTTTCCTATGCATTTTTTAGGAATGGCTGGATTACCAAGGAGATATTACTCAAACACGGCATTTCCAATGTTTGATAATTTATTAGATATAAATGAAGTAGTTAGCTTTTTTGCAATTGTTGGAGCCTTATTCCAGGTTATTTTCTTTTTCAACTTTTTTTATAGCATGTACAGAGGCCCTAAAGCTTCACAAAATCCTTGGAAATCTAACACACTGGAATGGACTACTCCAGTTGAACATATCCACGGAAATTGGCCGGGCGAAATACCAAAAGTGCACAGGTGGGCATATGATTATTCTAAACCTGGTATGGATGATGATTTTGTTTCACAGATAGTTCCACTCAAAAAGGGTGAGGAAGAGGCGCATTAAGCTTTTCGTCTTTTATTTAATTAATAATTCATAACTTAAATATTTATGGAAGAAAATGATAAGTATGATGAACTTAATGACTCAAACTCTGAATATTTAGAATTTGACAATAAATTGCGACCACTTTCTTTTGAAGATTTTTCTGGTCAAAACGAAATTTTAAAAAATTTAAAAATATTTGTAACTGCAGCTAATCAAAGAGGTGAGGCGTTAGACCATGTTTTATTACACGGTCCACCAGGCTTGGGAAAAACAACTCTTGCACATATTATTAAAAAAGAATTAGGTTCTAATTTAAAAATAACATCTGGCCCTGTTATTGAGAAACCTGGTGATTTAGCGGGTTTATTAACTAGTTTAGAAGAAAGAGATGTCTTATTTATTGATGAAATACATAGATTAAGTACAGTTGTTGAAGAATATTTATATTCTGCCATGGAAGATTTTAGGATTGATGTTATGATAGAAAGTGGTCCAAGTGCAAGATCTGTTCAGATTAATCTCAATCACTTTACTTTAATTGGTGCTACAACACGTGCAGGTTTATTAACTCAGCCTTTAAGAGATAGATTTAGTATTCCTTGTCGTTTAGATTATTATGATGCTACTACACTTACAAAAATTGTTAAGAGATCGTCGGATATTTTAGGCATCCAAATCAGTGATAATGCAGCAGTTGAGATTGCTAGTAGAAGTAGAGGAACTCCGAGGATTGCTAATCAATATGTCAAACGAGTTCGGGATTTTGCACAAGTTAAAGGAACAGGAGCTATCGATTTAGAAATTACAGAAACTGCTTTAGCTTCATTACATGTAGATAAAAATGGACTTAATAGAATGGATAAAAGAATTCTTACTTGTATAATTGATAAATTTAATGGTGGTCCTGTTGGATTAACTACTATTTCTACTGCTGTTGCTGAAGAGTCTGACACCTTGGAAGAAGTGATAGAGCCATTTTTAATTCAACAAGGTTATCTTGAGAGAACACCTAGGGGAAGACAAGCTACAAAAAAGGCGTATGATTATTTAAATAAAAATTTACCAGGTGCACAAGTAAAAATTTTCTAGTTTTTAATATAATTTATAATATAAACTAAAACATAAAACAGTATTATACTGTCCTCTATTTAATCGATATGTCTCTCCAGATGCATGAGGACGAATTGGGGAAATAGAGTTTGAAATTCTTGTGTTGAGTAGTATTTTATTATTTATTGGGTATGTTATTCCTAAAATGATGTCTGATTCAAAGTTATGTACTTCATTGGAATTATCTAAATAAAAGTCAATTTCTTCACTCTGTTTAATAATAAAATTAAAAGATGTTCCTAACTCTAGTTTTATGTTTTTTTTAATTCTTGAAAAGAATAAAATAGGGACTCCGATATACTCTAAATGGAAGTTATAATTATTTAAAGAATTAAATGATAAGTTATTAATATTGTCATTTGGGTTGCTTGAGTCAGTTTTTTTTTTACTTCCTTTTGTTATATATTGTAATTCTAATTGTAATCCATACCAGTCAATTTCTTGATTAATATATATTCCAAATCTAGGCCCTATTTTGTTAAATCCACTTAATCCATCTCCAGAAACTTGACTTGTTGATGCACCTACAATAATCCCTCCATGAAAATTTTGACTAATACAGATTGTACTAAATAAAAAATAAAATAGAGTTATAAAAAACTTATTCATTTATGATTGCTTTTTTAACAACATCCTGAATAATTAATGATTCTGCATCATACACATATGCCACGATAAAGCAATTATTTATATTATCCCAATCATTTGTCCAATTAGAATTTAGGTTTTGATTTAAGGTGATTATATATGAAGATTCAAATACAAATTCTTCATCTAAACCTTTTAAATCATTTATAATTTCTCCATATGTACCGTTTACATCACATCTGTAAATATTGTTGTGTTCATAGTTTTCAATATATTCAGTGCCATCAATTTGTGGAGCAATAATTCCATCTTCTATTACAATTATGGCTAGTTTGAAAAAATTTTGTAATGATGATAAGGAAGCTACATTTGTTTCAATTGTTAGTTCTCTTGTTGAATTATTGAAAATGGTTGAAATTTCAATATCAAACTTTTTTGGTCTAGGTAATCCTTTTGAGTCATATAGAAGATTTTCAATTTCAGATGCCCATTGATCTTTTGTAAAACATCTGTTAGAAATACCTTCTTCCACACGATTTACAGTACCTAGTGGTAAAAAAGTTGCTCCCATATCATCAGCGATTATATTACTAGAATTTGTTGTAAAATCGTAGGTGTAATTGTTATCTGTGTTAGTAAATTCAGGAAGACCACCTGGATGAATTGAAACAGGAATTATTGCATCTTGATATAATTCTTGCAATTCTTTTATTTTTATTGTTGCAGCTGGACAATTACTGCATTTATGGCCCGTAAATTTCTCAATCATAATAATTTTTTGGCTTGTTTGAGAATTGCTCTGTAAAAATGGTGGTTCAATTGTGTCGCAACATGTTAAAAGAAATCCACATATGATGAATATATAATTTTTCATAGATTTAAAATGAACTAGTTAAATTAATGGAGAATCCATTAGATGCAGGCACTTCTCTGCATACTCCCCCTACACAAAATAAGCCTGCTCTTTGTTTTCCATATGTAATTGATAGTCTATTTGCACCTTTTGTGTAACCTGAAGATATAGAATAGTAGTGAGGTTGATTTGGGTGTCCATAATTATAAAGATCTTGAACTGACCAAAACCAGTTAGGAGCTAATTTATATTCTAAAAGTCCCATTATCCAATTGCCAAAGTGCTGTTTAGTTGAAAGGTGTTGTAATTCTATTCTTGTAGAATTTTTAGGTTTAATCTTATATAGAAATTCTATAATAGCAATTTTCGCATAGATATATTCATGATTTTGGTTATTTAATAATGGTTGAGATTTAATTACCTTATCATTGTTTTCTAGATAAATATATGATCCAATAAATTTTAATTTTTTATTAAATTTTTTAACTATCTCTATATTTAGTTCTTGAAAAAGCTTTTCGCCTTTTTTGAAGTAATTTGAATTGTATCCCAATGTTCCACTTTCGTTTATTGTGGATGCTCCATTTATCATTCTTCTATCAATGTCATATACATTTGAAAAATTAATATTTATACTTGTTCCGTATTTTCCACCTAATTTAGTTTTTTTGGGAATTGTATAATATAGATCAAATTGAGTCCCAATTTCACCATTTGGTTGACTAGTGTAAGGGTAAATTGTTGCAAGTGAATAGCTTTGCTGTTTAGTAAAAGGAGTAATGAAATTGATATTTAAATCTTGAAGTATGGCATTTCGTTCACTTCTAAAGCTCATGTTTTCTAGTCTTTTTAAACCTAGTGACAAGCCTAGACCTTTAACTGAGTAATTGCTGGTGATAATTATAGCATTTCCAGTTTTGTAAATATAATTATTGTCAGCAGATGGATCGTTAATTTTGTGGGCGTAATCAAAATTCAGATTAATTTTACCTTTTGTAAGATTTAATCGTCCATTAAAAGCTCCAATATTTTCAGGTAAGATATATAAAGGATTGTCATCTTCTTCTTTTTTAGTTACAAAACTTGCTCCTAAATTAACAGTTGAGGACCAGTTTTTTAGTAAAATGTCATTTAGTAAGATATCTGTGTTCAATGCTTTTATTATTGTATTGGATAATTCCCAATAAGATCTTTGCCGTCCTATTATAGCAGTGAGGTATACGCCTATTGAAGGAACTGTTTTTAGTCTAAATCCATTGATTGAATTATCAATTCCTAAATTAGAGTCATAATAGGTTCTGAGAATAAGTCCATTGCCAAATTCATCATAAAAATTTCCTAAAGTAATATCAATAAATTGATTTTTATATTGTATAAATTTATTAGCTAACCCTGCACCCTCATAATCTGTCAATCCTGGAATGGCGTTATTATAAAATTCAAACCTAGAACCAACTATGATGTTTTTATAATTATATATTAAATTAACATAGCTTTTTGTATACGAATTTCTTGCTTCAGCGTTTATAGTAGAATCTTCTTGAAATGTTTGAATGCTTAATTCGGCATTTCCTGAAATATTCCCAAATTTCTGCCCATTGACATGTAGGTATATAATTGATGTTATTATAAAAAAATAGGTTTTCATTTTTTTACTCTAGGAGTTCTAAAATTTTATCATATAACTCTTCTTCGTCTCCATCAGTATAGCCCGTATGATTCCATATAATTTTTTTATCACCGTTTAACAGAAATGTGTGAGGTATAGGTTTTACTCCCATTTGAGTTGCAAATTCACTATTACTATCATGGTAAACCTCGTAGTCCCATCTTTTAGAGTTTGCAAGTGGTTTTATTTTAGAGGCATTTCGTGCATCATCAATACTAATGGCAATTAATTTTACATTTGTTTCATCTCTCCAATCTTCATAAACTTCATGAATATTATCCAATTCTTCTTTACAAGGCTTACACCATGTTGCCCAGAAACTAATAACCATAGGATGACCATCATTATTGAATTCAGAAGTATTAATTATCCCTCCATCAACTGTTTTAATATTAACAGAAGGTATTTGGGAAAAAGTATTGTAATTGATAATTAGGCAAAACAAAAAAAATAAGTTTCTCATATTTTCTAATTTAAGTTTTAAAAAAAAAGCCACCCAAGAGTGGCTTTTTTTTTGTTAAATATATTTTTTATCTAATAATATTTAATGTTTTAAGGTTGTTTTTACCATCAAAGTTTACATTTAAATAATATAGACCCGGTAAGATATCATTTGTCTCAAATCTAATATTGTTCAAACCCGGATTTAGAGTAATATTCTCAGAATAAACTATTTTTCCGACATTATTGTAAACACTTATATCTGCATCATCTAAAGGCATGTGTCTATGAAGATGATTGCTTTTTGAGTAGTTTATTGAGATTGTTGTAAAATCTTTAAATGGATTTGGAAATAGAGAAATTTCAAACATAGATTGTTCTTCCGAAATATCAAATTGAGCTAATACTTCAAAGGCAACAGACCCTTGAGATTCATAGGCAACTGCTGACCAAATTACATCTCCAGAATTATTATCAGTTAATGAAACTTGTCCGTCATCATAAGCGCCCCATATTGATGCTTCTAGACCATCTCCATATGAATCGTATATGTTAAAGATATAGCATCCTGGTGTTAGGTCCCAATTTAAATTAATAGTTTCGTAATTTCCGTAACCACTACCTGAAGCTTCAGTTCCATTTGGACCAATTAATTCCCAAGATGTTTCAGAGCCCCAGTTGTCAGTTGTTAAAGACAATGATATTGTATTAGAAGCACCTGTTGACCCAAGAATTCCAGGATTCAAGGTGTTGTTGCTTGAATCCATATCACCTTCATAATCTATTTCAAAGGTAATATTTGCACCATCGGGAATATTATTTAATGAGCTTAAGTTAATTGTGGCAGTTTGGTATGTGTCTATTGACCCAGACCATGGAGTTGTTGAAACTGTTTGTCCGTTAACTTTTGTTAAAATATCACAGGATGTCATGGATGCACCAATACTGTAATTTTGAATTGATACAGATCCACCGTCTAAACTTCCACCACAAAATGTCATTGCTCCATTATAACTTAAAATTCTAGCATCTTTGCTGTATTGAGCACTAGTACAGGAATTTATTTCTGTCATAAATGCATTTACACTTGCAATTTGACCAACTTCAGTTACCATTCTGTCAGGACATATTTTATATATAGTTGGGTAATATGCAAGTGCATAATCTACTGCAACATCACCGCTCGGGTCATCCATTAACAAATAATCAATCACAGTTGTCCAATCACCATTAGCACTATTGTAAATTGTAGAAGCAGCAGTAGTAGCATCTGCTTCAACTGCGACTACAACTACATCGTCCGGATATGCTTGTTGCAAATCTTCTAGTACACCCGTTTCAGCGTAGCTCCAACAAGGTCCACACCATGTAGCAAACAAATCTAGTATTACGGTCTTTCCTTCATCCAGAGTAGAATGTAAATTAAATTCGTTACCATTAATATCTGTTAGTGTAAAGTCTTCACCAAAGCTATTAGGAGGCAATTGCGCATATGAGCAGTAAAAAAATGTGCACATGGCAAATAGTAATAGTTTTTTCATAATTTTTTGTTTAAAAGTTCGTTAATAATCAGTCCACTAATATAGTAAATATAAACTATATATTCTGTTAATTGCAGTGAAATACTCTAATAATGATTAAATTTGTTAACATGTCAACTTAAAATTAATTATTCTATGAAAGTTTTATTTATCAAATATATGTTTGCCTTTAGTATGTTAATTTTTATTGCTTGTCCTCCAGAGGGTCCAGTTCTTGGCTGTATTGATAATACAGCATGTAATTATGATGCTTCTGCAACTGAGGATGATGGTTCGTGTATTTTGCCAGATGGTTGTACTGATTCAGCTGCTTGTAATTACAATATAGAGGCTTTGTGTAATAATAACGATTGTTTTTATGAATCAGATGCACTGCCTAATCCGATTGAAATTACATACTTAGAGGATCAAATTTTGGGTTCAGTAGGTGATGAACTTGTTGCAAAAATATATCTAAGAAATTCTTCTTGTGAGATAATGAATGACTTAATTGTTAGAAAAATTTTTAATAATCAATTAAAAGAGGATGTGACAGTATACTTTTGTTTTAATGAAATTTGTTTCCCTTCATCAACCGATACAGCACCAAATCCTTTATCATTAAATCCATTTGAAGAAGATGATTATTTTAAGGCTTACTTACAGACTGATATTCCAGGAGTATACGAAGTTACATATAGGTTTTATCTTCAAAATAATCCTGTGCAAAATACGCAGGTAAATATTACATACACTGTTAATTAAAAAAAGAATAATTTATGCCTGAAATAAACAGAAGAGAAGCACTAGATTTTCACTCTAAGAAAAGACCTGGAAAAATTGAAGTAGTTCCTACAAAGAGATATAGAACACAAAGAGATTTAGCGCTCGCATACTCTCCAGGTGTTGCGGAACCGTGTAAGAGCATTGCTAAAAGAAAAAGCGATGTTTACAAATATACATCTAAAGGAAATTTAGTTGCTGTTGTTACGAATGGTTCAGCCGTGTTAGGATTAGGTGATATTGGACCAGAAGCAGCAAAACCTGTTATGGAGGGTAAAGGTTTGTTATTTAAAATATATGCAGATATAGATGTTTTTGATATTGAACTGAATGTTGATGATATTGAATCATTTGTTCAAACTGTCAAGGCAATCTCTCCTACTTTTGGTGGTATCAATTTAGAAGACATTAAATCCCCTGAGTGTTTTGAAATTGAAAAAAGATTAAGTGATGAACTTTCTATTCCTGTAATGCATGATGACCAACATGGCACAGCTATTATATCTGCAGCTGCTTTATTAAATGGATTAGAACTTACAAATAAAAAAATTGATAAAATAAAAGTAGTTGTTAATGGAGCAGGAGCAGCAGCTATATCATGTTTAAAGCTTTATATTAGATTAGGAGTTAAAAGAAAAAATATAGTTTTATGCGACAGTAAGGGGGTTGTTAGAAAGGACAGGTTGGATTTGAATAAAGAAAAAAAGAAGTTTTCTATAAATAGAAGATTATATACTTTGTCAGATGCAATAAAAAACGCAGATGTTTTTATTGGGTTATCGGTTGGTAATACAGTTACTAAAAAAATGCTAAAAACCATGAAAAAAGATCCACTAGTGTTTGCAATGGCTAACCCAGACCCCGAGATACCTTATAATGATGCAAAAAAAGCTAGACCTGATGCCATCATGGCTACTGGAAGATCTGACTATCCTAATCAAGTAAATAATGTGCTCGGATTTCCATATATTTTTCGAGGGGCACTTGATGTTAGAGCAACTGAAATTAATGAATCTATGAAGCTTGCAGCTGTTCGTGCAATTTCATCCCTTGCTAAAGAAAATGTTCCTGAAGATGTTAATTTAGCTTATCATGGTAAAAATTTAACATTTGGACCGGATTATATCATACCAAAGCCAAATGACCCTAGGTTAATAACCAGAGTATCAATTGCAGTTGCAAAAGCAGCAATAAAATCTGGTGTTGCAAAAAAAGAAATAACTGATTGGCAAAAATATGAAGACCATTTAATTGATAAGTTAGGTTTAGATAATCAGTTAATAAGAGGTTTTAATAGGATTGCTAAGGAAAATAGAAAGAAAGTTTTATTTGTAGAAGCAGATAATTACAACATTTTAAAAGCTGCTGAGATATTAAAAACTGAAAACTTGTGTACACCAATTTTACTCGGAAATAAGTCATTTATTAATAGTTTATCTGAAGAAGCAGGTATAAATTTAGAAGGAATTGATGTTATTGATGTTAAAAGTGAAAAGATGAGATTAAAACGGCACGCCTTTGCTGATTTGTATTGGAATATGAGAGAAAGAAAAGGAGTTACTAAAAATCAAGCTAGAAGAATTATGAGGGACAGGTCATATTTTGGCTCTATGATGTTAGTCAATAATGAGGCAGATGTATTATTGTCTGGTAGTACAAGGAGTTACCCCGAGGCACTTAAACCCCCTCTAGAAATTGTAGGTAAACAGTCTAATATATTGGCAGGTATATATATTGTCGTGACTAAAAAAGGACCTATTTTTTTCGCTGATACCACTATTAATAAAAATCCCACTGAAGATCAGTTATTAGAGATTACTTTATTAACTGCAGATGCAGTAAAAAGATTTGGGATAAAACCTGTTATATCTCTCCTATCTTATTCTAATTTTGGTTCATCTAGAGATAAAGAAACATTAAAAATTCAAAAAGTTGTTAAACGCATACAAGCAGATTATCCTTCTTTAATTGTTGATGGAGAAATGCAGGCTAATTTTGCCTTAAATTCAGAAAAAAGAAAAGGGGTGTTTCCATTTTCTAAACTTCAAGATAAAAAAGTGAATACTTTAATTTTTCCCAATTTAGTTGCTGGAAATGTTGCATATAAAATTCTACAGGAATTATCAAATGTAGAGACCATGGGCCCTGTTTTACTGGGTATGAAAAAATCAGTTCATATTTTGCAATTAGAAAGTAGTGTTAATGAAATAGTCCACATGGCAACTATTGCTTCAGTGGATGCAAACGAAAGAAAATAAATTATGATTACTTTTTTAAAAGGAAATATAGTAGAGATATCCCCAACATATGTTGTCTTAGATTGTAATGGGATAGGTTATTTTTTAAACATTTCTTTAAATACATATACACAGTTTGATAAAAAAAAATCGGACATTTATATGTTTTACACCTATCTTTCGGTTAAAGAAGATTCCCATACTTTATTTGGTTTTTTAGATAAGAAAGAGAGGGAATGTTTTATTTTATTATTATCAGTTTCTGGTGTTGGTGCATCCACTGCAAGAATGATTCTATCTTCTCTTAGTCCTAATGAACTAGAAAAAGTAATTGTTACTGAGGACGTAAGTGCATTAAAAAGTGTTAAAGGTATAGGTTTGAAATCTGCTCAAAGGATTATAATTGATTTAAAAGATAAGATTAGTAACAATACCACATTTACATCTGACAGTTCTGTTTCTGCTAAAAGTGTTGTAAAGCAAGAAACATTGTATGCATTAGAAAAATTAGGTTTTTCAACAAAAAAGACAAATCAGGTTGTTGAAAAAATTACACAAGAAAATCCGAATTTTTCCGTTGAAGAAGTAATTAAAATGGCCTTAAAACATCTTTAAAATTTGGTTTTCTTTGCTAAAAATATAAGACTCACAGTATTGTTACTAGTTGTTTTTTGTTATGGAAAAATGTTCTGTCAAAATGATAGCATACCCAATTCTGGGCTCAATTTAAATTGGATAGAATCCCCTGAAAATTTTATTGATAGCGTACAATATGATGATGATAGTGATTTGATATTTATCACTAAATTTATAGGAGGACACACTATGTCTTTACCTAGATATTTTTCAGTTGAGGAATATCGTAAGTATCTATTTAAACAAAAATTTAATAATTACTGGAAAGAACGAATTAGTAGAAACAGAATTAGTGATGATTTAGGGAAAGTAAATTCTAGTGGTCAATTAATTAATAAGGTTTTCGGTGGTTCTCTTGTTGATATTAAACCTCAAGGTTCAGCAGAGTTAATTTTTTCGGGTGTCATAAATAAAATAGATAACCCCGCATTACCAGAACAACAAAGAAAAACAACATCTTTTAATTTTGATGAAAGAATACAAATGAATGTAGTTGGAACAATTGGTGACAAATTGCAATTGCGTGCAAATTATGACACAGAAGCTACATTTGAATTCGAAAATGAAATTAAATTAGAGTATACGGGTGATGATGATGATATAGTAAAAAAAATTGAGTTAGGTAATGTTAGCTTACCATTAGCTGGTTCTTTAATTACAGGTGCCCAAAGTTTATTTGGGGTAAAAACCAAGTTCCAATTTGGTAAAACAACATTAACTACTGTTTTTTCTGAACAAAAAAGTGAGACTTCATCGATTGAAATTCAAGGAGGGGCACAATTGACAGATTTTGAGCTATCGATTGATAATTATGAATCTAATAAACATTTTTTCTTGTCACAGTACTTTTATGAGAATTATAATGCGGCCATGCAGAACTTGCCTATTATTACTTCACCAATAAATATCACTAAAATAGAAGTTTATATTACTAATAAAAATTCTTCAACTATAAATACAAGGAATATATTAGCATTTCAAGATCTTGGAGAAGCTCAAAACCTGTCTAGTCCGCTCGTTGTAGTCGATCAGGTTGCTTTTCCTCCTTATTATCCCAGCAATGCAAATAATTCATTAAATCCTAATGGTAGTTTTATTGAAAATGTGGCTTCCGAAACGGGTGATTCTATAAGATTAATTGATGAAATTACATCTGCTTTTTCACAGTATACCTTAGATGGTAATAATTTTTTTGATCAAGCAATTGATTATGAGAAAATAGAAAATGCAAGAAGATTATCAAGTTCTGAGTATTCTTATCATGCCCAGTTAGGTTTTATTTCATTAAATCAAGCATTAAATTCGGATGAAGTGTTAGCGGTAGCCTTTCAATACACTAGTGGAGGAGTTACATATCAAGTAGGGGAGTTTTCTACTGACTTGACATCACCCAATACTTTAATGTTGAAATTGTTGAAATCTACAGTGCTAGACGTAAATGAGCCTAATTGGAATTTATTAATGAAAAATGTTTATTCTTTAGGTGCGTATCAAATAAATCAACAAGATTTTATTTTAGACATTTTATATGAAAATCCAGAGCTTGGAGCACCAGTCAACTTTTTAACTGAAGGACCGCAAGGTATTATTAACACTCCTTTATTACAAGTTTTTAATGTTGATAATTTAAATTCTAATAATGACCCAGGATCTGATGGTGTTTTTGATTTTCTCGATGGCATATTAATTAATTCATCAAACGGACGAGTATATTTTCCAATGTTGGAGCCATTTGGTTGTTACTTGAGGGAGAAATTTGGTGATAATTGTGATTTTCCAAGTACTGATAATCTTGCAAATAATTATTGTTTTGATGCACTC
Source organism: Flavobacteriales bacterium TMED191 (assembly GCA_002171975.2). Classification (NCBI taxonomy): domain Bacteria; kingdom Pseudomonadati; phylum Bacteroidota; class Flavobacteriia; order Flavobacteriales; species Flavobacteriales bacterium TMED191. The sequence continues at coordinate 5,390 of NHIO02000019.1, read as the reverse complement.
TATGACTCAACACAAGCTGCCGCACAACAGTTGGCAGAATTAAATAAATTTTTACTTCGTGGTCAGTACAAATCATCTATCGGGTCTGAGATATCATTAAATGCAATGAATATTCCTGATGGTTCAGTTAAAGTTACATCTGGAGGCCGATCCTTAGAGGAAAATATCCATTATACTGTTGATTATACAATGGGTAGAGTTAGGATTATTGATGAGGGTGTGTTAAGTTCTTCTGAACCAATCAGAATCACATTAGAAAATAATTCTTTATTTAATTTCCAATCAAAGAGATTTATGGGTGCACATTTAGATTATAGATTCAATAAAGATTTCATTTTAGGAGTAAGTGCTTTAAACTTAACAGAAAAGCCCCTAACTCAAAAAATTAATATTGGAGATGAGCCAATTTCAAATACAATAGTAGGTTTAAATAGTTCCTTCTCAAGAGATTCACGTTTTTTAACAAAATTAATTGATAAATTACCATTAATAGAAACAAAGGAAACATCTAATATTGCGGTAAACTCAGAATTTGCTTATTTTATTCCTGGACATCCGAATTCCATAAATATTGATGACACGGGTACTTCTTACATTGATGATTTTGAAAATAGTCAGTCTGTTATTGATATTAGAAATTCAACTGCATGGTCTTTATCTTCTGCCCCTACAGGCAATTTAAATAATGCAGAGGGGTATTTCGCTGAGGCATTTCAAAGCAATAATATTGAATATGGATATAATAGAGCCAAATTAGCATGGTATGTAATAGACCCTTTATTTCAAAGAAATAGCTCAATAACTCCATCACACATTAGTAATGATCCTGGTCAACAAGAAAACAATTATGTAAGAGAGGTTTTAATAACTGAAATTTTTCCAAACAAAGATATTGTTAATGGTCAACCACAAAGATTAAGAACCTTTGATGTAGCTTTTTATCCTGCTGAAAGAGGTCCATATAATTTTGATGTTGAACCTTCAATTTATTCTGCAGGTATTAATGAGTTTGGAGATTTAAATTCACCTGAAAGTAGATGGGGTGGTATAACAAGAAAAATAGAAACTAATGACTTCGAAGCAGCCAACATTGAGTTTATAGAGTTCTGGATGTTAGATCCCTTTCTAGACAATCCAAATCATGACGGAGGTTATTTATACCTCAATTTAGGGAATATATCGGAGGATATTTTAAAGGATTCAAGAAAAAGTTTTGAGAACGGATTATCTATTGATGGTTCGGATAATAATATAGATACGACAGTTTGGGGACGGGTCCCATCAATTCAATCTTTAGTAAATGCTTTTGATAATAATGAGGGTGCAAGAATTAATCAAGATTTAGGTTATGATGGATTAGATGATGAAAATGAAAGATCATTTACATACGAAAATGGAGGTGTTAATATTTCTTATGTAGACCGAGTTTTTAATTATTTTGGAGAGAATACATTAGCATACCAAAAAGCATTTGAGGATCCTTCATCTGATAATTTTAAATATTTTAGAAGTTCGGATTTTGATAATAATGAAACATCAATCTTAGAAAGATATAAGAATTATAACGGAGTTCAAGGAAATTCACCAACTTCAGAGCAATCAACTGAGGAATATCCAACATCTTCTACAAATTTACCAGATGTTGAGGATATTAATAACGACCAAACTTTAAGTGAAGTTGAGAGTTATTATCAATATAAAATTTCATTAAAACCTGAAAGTTTAGAAATAGGTTCAAATTATATAAATGACATAATTGATAATGTAGGACCAAATAATAATGCTAGATGGATACAGTTTAAAATTCCTATACAATCTTACAGTGATAAAATTGGTAGTATTCAGGATTTTAAGTCGATTAGATTTATTAGAACATTTTTTAGTGGATTTAATGAAAGCATAGTATGTAGGTTTGCATCATTTGATTTAGTAAGAGGAGAATGGCGTAGATATTTAAATGATTTGAATGATTTGGATATTAATAATGGTACCACGCAATTTGATATATCGGTTGTAAATTTTGAAGAAAATGGATCACGTTTTCCTGTTCCATATGTACTCCCACCCGGTATTCAAAGAGAAACATATTATGGTGCAACTAGCCTGCAGCAACAAAATGAACAGTCAATGGTCTTAAAAATAATTGATTTAGAGGATGGCGATTCCCGTGCAGCATTTAAAAATGTTAGTATGGATATGCGTAATTATAAAACAATTGAAATGTATAGTCACTTAGAAAGTATTCAGGAGAATGGTTTAGAAGATGATTCTTTGAATTTGTTTTTACGAATAGGCACAGACTATATTAGTAATTATTATGAATATGAAATACCATTAAAAATTACTCAATGGGGTGATTCAGACCCACAGTTGATATGGCCATCACAAAATAGAATTAACATACCTCTTGAATTATTACAATCAGTAAAACAATTAAGAAATGATTCTATGCGTGTGAATAGTGAATTTACATATCAAGATATATATAGTTTTGACGAAAATGAAAATACTATTTCAATAAAAGGAAATCCAAATCTAGGAAATGTAAAAACAATAATGATTGGAGTCAGAAATCCTGGGTCTGGTAACGGTACATCTAAATCGGGTGAAGTTTGGGTTAATGAATTAAGATTAAGCGATTTTAACGAAAAGGGTGGCTGGGCAGCTAGAACTCAGGTGAGATTGAGATTAGCTGACTTTGCAAATTTAGCTTTTGCAGGGTCGATGAGTACTGTTGGTTTTGGTAGTTTGGAAAAAAATATTTCTGAAAGAAATCTTAACGAATCCAAGCGTTATAATTTAACAGCTAGTCTAGAATTAGGAGAGTTATTTCCTGAAAAGTCTAATATTAAACTTCCAATGTATATATCTGTTTCAGAATCTGTTGAAAATCCACAATATAATCCATTGGATCCAGATATTTTGTTAAGTGCTAGTTTAGATGCATATGATACAAAGTCAGAAAAAGATTCGATAAAACAAATTGTACAGGATTATACCAAAATAAAAAGTATTAATTTTACTAATGTTAGAAAAGAGCGTGCACTTGGCCAAAATAATTCAAAAATTTATGACATAGAAAACTTTACTTTGAGTTATTCTTATAATGAAATCTTTAGTCGAAGTATAAATACAGAGTACTCTATTAGAAAGGATTTTAATGGTGGTTTAGGTTATAATTTCAATACTCAACCTAAAAATATTAAACCTTTTTCTAAAGTTAAGTTTTTAAAAAAAGCAAAGTATTTAAGATTAATAAAGGATTTAAATTTTTATACTTTACCTAAACAATTTTCATTTAGAACAGACCTAAATAGATCTTATTTAGAAACAAAAATGAGAAACACATCTAATGTTGATATAGATTTGCCTGAGATGTATAGTAAGTTGTTTACGATGAGTCGAATCTATAATATGAAGTATGATTTGTCAAGGTCTGTTAAATTAAATTTCTCTGCAAGAAGTCATTCAATCGTTGATGAACCTTATGGTAGAATCGATACAAAACAAAAGCGTGATAGTTTATTTTCGAATATCTTTTCTCTCGGTCGCCCTACAGAATATCATCATAACTTTGATATTCGTTATAATTTGCCTATTAGTAAAATTCCTATTTTGAGTTGGATTAATACAAGTGTAAATTATGATGCTGGCTATGATTGGAGATCTAGTTCATTAGCAGCAGAAGATTTTGGAAACACTATTCAGAATAATAATTCCACTCGAGTAAATACACAGTTTAACTTAACATCCTTATATAATAAAGTTCCATTCTTGAAAAAAATGTTATCCACTAACAACTCACAAGATAGATCAAGAATTAACTCCAGAAGTCAAAATATAACTAATCAAAAAGAAACTAATCAAAAAAGCAGTGTAATCTTAAAATCAATTGTCAAAAGTGTGTTTAGTTTAAAAAATATTTCCTTTTCTTACACCGAAACAAATGGAACTTTATTACCTGGATTCTTACCACAAGCAGATTTCTTTGGTTTAAATAATCCTTTATCTAGTTCTGCTCCAACATTGGGTTTTGTACTAGGAAGTCAAAATGATATTAGAATCCCCGCAGCAAATAATAATTGGATTACATCAAATCCAGATTTAAACAATTTATATACAAATACATTTTCAAATAATCTTAATATTAGAGCTACAGTTGAGCCAATAAGTCGTTTTAAAATTATGTTAACTGCATCTAGAAGATATACAATAAATGAAAATGAGTATTTTAGAAACTCTCCTAGTGCAATTGCTGGTAGTCCGATTTTTGAACATGTAAGTAACTCTAGAACCGGTAATTTTAATATTTCTTTTTTACCCATAAAAACTGCATTTGTAAAAGATCGAATTGATAATTCATCTTCTTTGTTTGACAACTTCATTAATTATAGATATGATATTGCTCAAAGATTAGCTGATGGTACAGCCTTTAATAATAATACTAACTCATACCCTGATGGCTATGGACCAAATTCACAAGATGTAATGATTCCAGCATTTTTAGCCGCTTATTCGGGTGTTAATCCCAATAAACAATTTTTAAATAAATTTCCCTCCATTCCTATGCCTAATTGGAATATTAATTTTAATGGTTTTACAAAAGTTCCATGGATTAAACGATCATTTAAGAACGTAACTATGAGCCATAGCTATCGTTCTAGCTACTCAGTTGGTTCATTTATAAGTAACTTATTATTTGAGGACCAATTATATGACTCGAATAATAATTTTATAAGTGAATTTCAAATTGATCAAATTAATATAACTGAGCAGTTTGCTCCTTTTTTCAAATTAGATTTAACAATGAAAAATAGTATGACTACTCGCTTTGAGTATAAGCAAGATAGAACAATCAGTTTGAGTTTATCAAATAGTCAAATTACAGAAGTTAAAGGATATGAGTATGTATTTGGTTTTGGTTATCGTGTGCAAGGTGTTCAACTTATGTTTGATGGTGGTTCTGGTCAAAAGCAAGTTAGTAGTGACTTAGATTTAAGAGCAGATATTTCTATCAGAAATAACAAAACAATTATTCGCCGTATTGAAGAAGAAAGTAATCAACCAACTTCTGGTCAGTCTTTAATTACATTGAAGTTTTCAGCTGATTATGTAGTGAATAATAGAGTTAATTTAAAATTATTTTATGATCAAGTAGTGACTGATTATGTTGTTTCATCGTCATTTCCTACATCAAACACCAACGTGGGTGTTAGTTTAAGATTTACATTAATGTAAAATAAGTGTTATGAAAAAAATTCATATGGTAGATGTGGTTTCAATGTATAATAGTCATGCATCCACTATTGATAAAAAAATTAAAAACGTCATTACTTCTGGGTCGTATATTCAAGGATTGGAAGTTGATAGTTTTGAAAAAAAGCTATCCT